>JAJRCP010000131.1 GCA_028678885.1 Methanomicrobiales archaeon | reverse complement strand
TACACAATCTCTTCCATATCGCGGTTTTGAGGAGGGAGTGAAATTCCCGGTGGAGACCTTTGTTGATAACGGAGGCGATTGCGATGATAAATCTCTCTTTCTCTATGGGCTCCTGGCCCAGGAAGGATATAACGTCTCTCTTCTGTACTTCGAAACGGAACATCACCTTGCTGTAGGAGTAGCGAGTAGGACAAATACCTTCCAGAAGAGCGGGTATGCATTCATCGAGACAACCTCTCCATCATATATTGGGATGATCCCGGACAGAGTTGAGGATGGCCATGTTCTCTCCTCATCACCGCTCATCATCCGCTTTGGAGGCGGTACAAAGATGTATGAAAGCGGGGGAGAGACAGAGTGGATTTATACGGTGATGAGGAACGCTGAGCAGAGAATTCGAGAGAAGATCCCCGGACTGCCACTGAGCCGAAATAAGCTATTTCAGATGGCAACGGATGGAAATCTCGAACGCCGATATCTAACATTCTATGGCTATGATCAGGAATATCCTGTATTTATAAAACAGGTCGGAATCTTTACCTATATTCTGTCGCACCAATTCGACCGAAAAGGCACGGTTGCCTGGCTCGCTGAAAAGAACCTCTAAACTTATAGGTGATCTATTTCTCGTGAGTACAGGATCTTCATTGTTAAAAGGAGGATCAAAAGAACGATTGTCACCCCATTTGCGAGAATAATGGGAAGGGAACGAAGCTGTAGCCCATAAAAAAACCAGAGAGTGATTCCGGATAAAAAGAGGATAAGCATCGCATAGGAGAGATCTCGCGCGGACCGGGTCTTCCAGGTCTTCACAACCTGGGGAAGAAAGGAAGCAGTGGAGAGAATACCGGCCGCAAGGCCGAGGATGGTACCTGTATCCATGACGCAGCTCATCTCAACTCGAATACCTGTGGTTTTCTCAAATAAGCGGTTCTGGCTGCTCCCCCAGTTCAACCGGAAGCAATCCCGCCTTGACAAAAAGAGGCGTGTTCGTTTCTCGGAGTTTCTCTAGGATTAGGTCTTTCCCTTTGCGGGTAAGAGCGAAGATGGGTACCGAGCCTCCTGCCTGGAACAGGGCTGCTTTTCCTGCAACTGCCCGAACCTCTTTTGAGGCACAAGACGAGAGGAGATCACAGAATTGTGCCATCATCTCAGCAGCATTAGCAGACAGTCCCGTAAGATGCACTCCGAATAACAGACTTTCCGGATAATCCTTCCGGATCGCAGCTGCCGTTTTTGGATCCGCAACCGTAACCGCCACACGATCGAAACCCAGATGATATGCGAGTGCGGTGCCGGCATACTGATCAATCGTTGCATCTGGTGAAAGAGTACGGCCACCTTTATCCCGTATCCCGCGGATGACCGCAGGTATGGGTGTGGTGAACAAAAGACCAGACATCCTTCCGCCGATACCCTGCACGAGAAAGGGATCGGTCAGGAGTACAGTTCCTGCACCATCACATACGATTACAGCACAATCGAGAATATGTTTTTGGAGAGCGTTGCTGATCAGTTCGGATGCACCGAATAGAACAAAATCTCGGTCCGAGATTAGCTGGCGTCTATCTGTACACATCCCATACCCGCGTATTCTTTCCTCCATATTTGCACGGATTGCATCCGAAGTCATCTCTGTGACCGGCTGAGCGAAACGCCGTGCAAGAGGGCAGTGCCGAATGAGTGGCGGGCCGACTTCCACGACCCTCCCCTCTCGAATTACCACGCGGGCACGACCAATCGCTTCGAGAACATGCTCGTCCTTTTCAACCATCTGATCATAGGTATTATCACGCAAAATTCGTTAATGTTGTGAATGTACTCGAATAATGACAACATCAGATTCTTCATCATTGCGTTACTGGGAGATCGACTCTCTGCGAGGTATAGCGGTCCTAATGATGGTTATCTTCCACATCGTGTTCGATCTTTCATATTTTTCTATATTACCTATGAACGTTGCATCAGGTTTTTGGCGAAATTTTGCTCTTTTGACAGCGATACTCTTTGTCTCTCTAGTCGGAACCTCCTTGAACATAAGTTACAACCGCTCAGTATCGCAGAAAGGTCAGTTTTCCTATATAAAATATTTAAAAAGGGGGCTGGGGATTCTTGCACTGGGTTTTCTAATCACCGGAATCACCTATTTCCTCATTGGTGAAGGTTTCATAATTTTCGGGGTGCTTCATTGCATTGGTGTATCTATTATTGTTGCTCCCCTCTTTTTTTTCCGCCCCAGGATCAGTCTTTTTGTAGGGCTCATTGCACTGGGAGGAGGCTATCTTGTGAGCGGAATTCAGGGCTCCCTCTGGCTCGCGTGGATCGGGATTCATCCCGCGACATTTTACACTCTGGATTATTTTCCCTTGCTTCCTTGGTTTGGTGTAGTCCTGCTGGGACTGACCGCCGGTGAGTACCTGTACCCTAAAGGACTACGGGTATTTTCTTTCGGACACCGGCCTCCCATGATTTCACAGCCGGTTTCGTGGTTGGGGCGTCATTCTCTGATGATCTATCTGATACATCAGCCCGTGATTCTTCTAATTCTTGCCTTCATGTTCCCAGGATCCATCTGGTTTTTTCCCTGATCTTTGTGAATATGAAGATTCCAAACTTTTTTCTCAAAAGAGACGATCCACTCCTCTATCGAAGGGTATGTCCCCAGAGAGATTTTGCTTCCTGCAACGCTGAACATTCTTCATTCTCTATAGGATATCGCTGAGCATGAGAGCACCCAATGCGATCATGATTAATCCCATCGCAAGACGCATCCATTTTCTTCCCTCACCCCGCCAGGATTCTACCGATTCTGCAGAAACACCATAGAAGATGATTCCGAGAATAATAAAGAGCGGAATAACAAAGATCACATTATAGAGAAGGAGGTAAGGGATTCCCTGGGCGAGGGTCATCCTGTTACTCAGGAGGCCAAGGATCGCTAGATAGATACCGCCTGTGCAGGGGAGTTCAAAGATGCTAACCAATCCTCCCAGGATGATCGCAGAGGGAATAGATGCCTTCACCACATAAGATTTAATGGTTTCTTTTCTGGATTCGGGTATAGAGAGACTGATTCCTTTTCCGTACCAGAAGAAGTCCTTCAGGTTGACAATCCCTGCGAGTATAGCAATCACCGCCGCTCCCTTGAATACTAGAGTAGTAATTCCCGTACTCTGAATGAGGGCAAACAATCCGAGACCGGACAGGAAATATACCGCGAAGACAGAGGCGATATACGTCATGCCCACTATGAGCATCCGGTTTCTCTGCCGAAGGGAGGTGAGGTAGATTAGTAAAAAGATGAGAACTGCAAATGCACAGGGGTTGATACTATCAATCACTGCGGCAACCATGACCGAAGGAAAGGTAAGATCGAGCTGACTTCCAGGAGATATGTCATGGGGTCCACCCTCATTCTTTTGATAGGTAGTAGGACAGATTGGGTCATGCGTGTAGAAATATTCGATGCTATTCTCAAGGTTATCACGTATCGTGTTCTCGCCAATAAGTGCCCGGTCCCCGATAAAGAGCGCTGGCACACCTACTTGTGTAATCTCATATCGCGTGATGAAATCTTGGAACAATGCTTGGTTGGTCGCATTGTAATAGACTTCCTGAGCGTAGACCTTTATCCGAGAATACTTCGCCGCCATCTCATTGATGAATGGCTTAATATTGGCACAATGAGGGCAGCTCTCTCCATAGAAATAATATATGCAGATATCTTTAGAAGCCGGCGTACCATTCGCGATCTGGTCTGGACAAGGAACAGTGGTAACACACGCCTCTGCTGCCCATCCCACTCCAAATAGATTGGCAAGGACAATCAATATAACGAGCACCTGGATCAAGCGGCTCATTCTTTTGTACTTTTTGGGTTTGGACTATTTAAAGACAGATAACCTATCAGTTTCGCAAGGATGCAGATGGAGAAAATTGCGATAAATCTAAATTGACGGTAGTGACCGCTTCTCTCACCGCTCGATTAGTCTCCCTTATGGTTTCTACAGAAAGAGAAATATGGATTGAGTATTCGATAGATGCACTACAGGGTGACCCTAAAGTACCCTACTCCATTCGGTATACAGTTTGTATTGGGAATTTTCAGGATTGACTGGGGGGTTTGTACAGTGAGAAGAGGGGTTGTCGCATTGAACTGGTGCTCGGGCAACCATAATGCTCCATCACCATAATCGATAACTGCATTATCCACTTCGAGTTCAGCATAATCGAGTTCTATCGCTTTGAAACGGACATCCTCATAATTTACCACTTTGATAAGTTTGGTCTTTAAATCATTTTCCCCGAGCAAAAAGATGAGGAGTTTTATCGGATTATCCAAGGTATAATCGACCCGGATAGACATATTATTGTTGACGAGTTCGATGGTCATCTTATCGAGATTGATGTAGGAATAACGAAAATCACCTGCCGCCGACGCCGGAATAAGGAGGGTGGTAAGAAATAGAAAAAAAATAACAAGGGTCACATACTTCATCGTATATAGAAATTCGGGAGAATAAATTAAATTCTTTATGGTACATACAATAAAATTTTATTATAATCCCAATCTTGCAACTAATCCCACATTCAAGTAATGAAATAATTCTCTTTATCTGTTTTTTCACTTTCGTTTCGATGATTTGGACAAATCCCCAAGAAGCGATACCAGTATATGCTTTCCATGTATCGGAACAGACGGTGGATCCAGGAGTGACCTTTATCCAGATGAGTGTTTGTAGAGTCTCAGTTTCGACATCCTGTACTACGTCAGCCTAAACCTTTCCATTCCTGCAAAGAATCCCAAAGGTTGTTTCTTCGTTCCTCTTCCTCGTTTTGTCCCATGGTCCTGGATCATCTCTCGTGTGTTCCTCCACTGACCGCCAAGGTAGTTTTCATCGACCTCGATTGTCCCGATAAAGATATCCAGTAAATCCCGGATGAGGGCCTGTCATATCAGCGTGAGCGCTCTTAGAACCCGTTTCTATTCGATCAACATTCGAAAAGAGATATTCTGACTACTCAGTTCCAATAAGAACTATCGGATGATCTCTCTCCATTGATCCCGGGTATG
>JAJRCP010000130.1 GCA_028678885.1 Methanomicrobiales archaeon | reverse complement strand
CCTTTCTCTGTTGCCATCGCGATCTCCTCCTCGCGCTGGCCAACATTCACGACCACCGTGATTACTTCATCATATCCGTAACGATCCTTTAGGAGAGGAATGCAGATCGAGGTATCTAGTCCTCCCGAATAGGCAAGTACAACCTTCCCTTTTCCCATGTCAGGTACCTCCGATATAATGATGGAGAGGTTCGAGTGTAATCTTCTCTTTTTTGATCACTTCGATCGCCTGTGCCGCGGCCCGTGCTGCCTGAACGGTAGTGATATACGGGATACTGTGATCGACAGCTTCCCGCATAATCTGGTAGTGATCTTGTCGGGACTGCTTGTCAACGGGGGTATTAATAATCAGTCGAATCTCTCCTTTCCGTATCATGTCGATCACGTTCGGGGATCCTTCCTGTACTTTTCGGAGCATGCAACCCTCAATGCCATTTATTTTCAGGAAATCAATGGTTCCCGTAGTGGAATAGAGGTTCAATCCCAGCTGACGAAATGCCCGCGCAATGGGGGCAAATTCTTCTTTCTGGTCATCGCTGATGGAAAGAAAGATATTGCCTTCAGTGGGAATTTCATTCTCGGCACTGATGGAAGCTTTGTAAAACGCCCTCCCGAAATCATAATCGATCCCCATCACCTCCCCTGTGCTCTTCATCTCCGGGCCCAGCACAGTATCCACTCCTACGAGTTTATTAAAGGGGAGGACGACCTCTTTCACCGCTACATGGTGGATCTCCCGCTTCTGGAAACCCAGTTCTTTCAGTTTGCGGCCCATCATGACCTTCGCGGCTAGTTTCGCGAGAGGAATTCCGGTTGCCTTGCTCACGAAGGGAACGGTCCTACTCGCTCTCGGATTTGCCTCGAGAACGTAGACAATGTCATCTTTGATAGCATACTGAATATTTATCAGTCCTACTACTCCCAATCCTAGGGATATTCTTTCCGTATACTCTTCCAGACGTCGGATAACGGATGATGTAAGTGACTGCGGAGGGATGACGCAGGCTGAGTCCCCGCTGTGGACACCAGCTTCTTCGATATGCTCCATAATGCCACCAATTAGTACCCGTTCTCCATCGCACACCGCATCCACATCGATTTCGATAGCATTCTGGAGAAATCGATCGATCAGTACTGGGTGTTTTCGGCTGACCCGTACGGCTTCCGTGATATATGTCTTGAGTTCCATTTCGTCATGCACGATCTCCATCGCACGTCCGCCCAAGACATAGGATGGTCGGACAAGTACCGGATAACCGATCTTCCGAGCAATCCCGATTGCCTCTTCTTCCGAGTAGGCTGAGCTGTTCTCCGGATTGGGAATATTACGATCCTTCAGGAATATGCTGAACCGATCCCTATCCTCTGCGATATCCATTGCATCGGGTGAGGTGCCCAAGATCTTTGTATCCAAGTTCAAACGGTGAATCTCCTGATAAATGGGAATGGCCAAGTTGATCGAATTCTGTCCACCAAACTGTACCATCACGCCCTCATAACGATCGCTCCTAAGGATATTCATCACATCTTCGAGATGCATTGGTTCAAAAAAAAGGCGGTCTGAAGTATCAAAATCGGTGGAGACTGTTTCGGGATTGTTGTTAACGATGTGCACTTCAATCCCCTCCTCACGAAGTGCTTTTACGGCGTGAACGGTGCAATAATCGAACTCGATACCTTGGCCAATGCGGATAGGCCCCGATCCGAGGATGAGGACTTTTTGCGTTTTGCTCTTTTTGAGCTCGCTCTCATCCTCCCAAGTGGAGTAAAAATACGGTGTCTGAGCAGAGAATTCCGCCGCACAGGTGTCCACCATTTTGTATGTCGGGAGGCCAACAATAGTATCCAGATCCTCTTTGCGCCGGCCGGTCAATTCTGCGATCTCCTCAATGGAGAATCCCCACCGTTTTGCCTGCCAGATGTCCTTTTTGGATGAATTCCCGGAAAGGATTTTCTCCATCTGCACGACATTCTGGATCTTCTCTAGAAAGAAGGGTAGGATTGAAGTGAGCTGTGCTACCTCTTCAACCGAGAACCCTTCCCGGAAGGCATCGAATAAGCATCCAAATCGTTCATCAGTAGGGCGGGACAGGATCATCCGTATTTCGCTTGGATTGTTGTGCTGGCGAAGATCCGCATCAAGCGATCGAAGGGCCTTCTTAAAGGCTTCCTCTAGGTTACGGCCGATTGCCATCACCTCGCCAGTGCTTTTCATGGAGGTGGTCAGGGTGCGGTCTGCATGCTTAAATTTGTCAAAGGGCCAGCGGGGTACTTTTACCACCACATAATCCACTGCCGGTTCGAACGAGGCGGGTGTCTTCCCGGTGACGGTGTTCATAATCTCGTCAAGTCTCAGACCGATCGCGATCTTCGCGGCTACCCGAGCGATTGGATACCCTGTGGCCTTGGAAGCAAGAGCGGAGGAACGGGAAACACGAGGGTTTACCTCAATTACACGGTACTCTCCATTTTGGTACGCAAACTGGATATTACAACCACCCTGAACACCCAGTGCACGAATGATGCGAATCGCCGCACTGCGCAAGGTCTGGAACTCATCATCCCGCAAGGTGAGTATAGGTGCGACCACCACACTTTCTCCGGTATGGATGCCCATGGGATCCACGTTCTCCATCCCACAGACGATAATACAGGTATCCACAGCATCACGCATCACCTCAAACTCAATCTCCTGCCAGCCCAGCACACTCTCTTCGACAAGTACCTGATGGATCCGTGAACGAGCGAGCCCGAGGTCCACTATATGTTTGAGATCTTCGCGGGTATAGGCAATCCCCCCTCCGGTTCCTCCAAGAGTATAGGCCGGCCTTACGATTGCTGGTAAACCCACCTGGGCGATCGCCTCTTCAATCTCTCCCAGGTGGTGAAGGATCATACTTTTTGGTACCGGTTCACCGATAGATTCCATCAGGTTTTTAAATTTCTCCCGATCCTCTCCCCGGTAGATCGCTTCTAGAGGAGTGCCGAGAATCTCCACATTCTTTAGGGCCCCCATCTCTGCGAGTTCGGCAGTCATATTTAGACCTGTCTGGCCTCCCATGCCAGAGAGGATGCCATCCGGTCGCTCTTTCTCAATGATCTTTGCGATGAGGTCAGCTTTCAGAGGTTCGATATAAATTATATCCGCCATCTCGGGATCTGTCTGAATGGTAGCGGGATTCGAGTTCACCAGGATAACCTGGACACCTTCTTCGCGGAGCGCACGGCAGGCCTGGGATCCAGAAAAATCGAACTCTGCTGCCTGGCCAATTACAATAGGCCCTGAACCGATGAGCAGCACCTTTTTTAGGTACTCTTTCCGGGGCATCAGAGCAACCTCCGGAAGATCATGTCGAAATAATGGTTTTCTGTATCCCGTGGACCCCCATGTGCCTCCGGATGGAACTGGACACATGTGATATCCAGGTCGGTGCTCATGAATCCCTCCACCGTGCCGTCATTTGCATTGGTATAAGATATCGTACAACCCTCAGGCAGGGTGTCTCCATCGACAGCGAAACTGTGATTCTGGGTTGTGATGAAGATCGATCCTTCGATGAAGCGTACAGGCTGGTTCGTGCCCCGATGCCCGAACTTCATCTTATACGTCCGTCCACCAAGGGCAAGGGCGGTGATCTGGTTGCCCATGCAGATGCCAAAGATAGGGATCTCTCCGATGAACTGCTGAACTGTTCTAATCGCAACCTTTGCTGTCTCTGGGTCTCCAGGCCCGTTGCTAATCAGGAGCGCTTGGGGTTCGCACACTTGGATCTCCGAATAAGTGGCATTGTACGGATAGACATAGATATCTGCATCACGGTTCCGAAGACTGACAAGCATATTCTTCTTAATACCGAGATCGATAACGGCAATCCTCCCTCCTTTGCCGGGGATGTGGTACGGAGATTTACAGGAGACTTCTGGGATCAGGTAGGTCTCTGCGGAGATGGGCGGAACCTTCTCCGCAGCAGAAATGGCCTGTTCTTCATCATCATTACCTACAATCAGGGCAGCCCGGATCGTTCCTTTTTCACGGATTTTAATGGTTATCTTGCGGGTGTCTACGCCTGCGATCCCATAAAGTCCCTCATCTCTGAAGTAATCCTGGAAACGGGGAATGGCAACAGGAGCCCGGCACAATTCCCGAACCACACACCCGCGGGCCCAGACTTTCTCACTCTGGAAATTATGGAAATCCACCCCATAATTCCCTATCAAGGGATAGGTGAAAAGGAGGATCTGACCGTGGTAGCTTGGATCTGAGAGTGCCTCCATGTATCCGGTCATCTGCGTCGTGAATACCAGTTCTCCCGAACAGATCCCCTCCACGCCAAAACCCTCTCCCACGACAAAATCGTTGTCTTCAAATCCCAGGACGGCCTTCATCAATGTCCATACTAAGTGCGTGAGTAAGATTATTAACGTAGTGTTTTCAGAAAAATTCAGAGGAGAACGATGCTTCCTAGTAAAGCATCGAAAAGATGCGGATTCTTATGACTTTTCTGCAGCGACCGCATCCCTGAATTTTTTCACTTCGGAGATGAATTCAATATCCAATGCTTGGTCGAGATATTTCAATGCCTCTGAACGGCGATTCAGGGAAGCAAGCAGTATTCCTTTAGTGATAAGAAGGGTGGGATTCTTGGGAGCCAATTCGATGGAGTGGTCAAAGCTGGAGAGCGCCTCCTCTGGTTTTTGCAAGTGTTGAAGGACAATCCCTCGGTGATACCACGCTTTTGCGTTTTCCTGATCGATCTTCAAAACACTGTCATACGCAGCAAGAGCATTCTCGTACTCACCTAGTTCCTCAAATGCCATCCCTTTCTGAATAGCAGCATTGGTATGACGGCGGTCGATCTTCAGGGCCATGTTAAAAGAGGTGAGAGCATCTCGGTATCTCTTCTGTTTTCCTAGGTTGAGACCCTTGTGGTGCCACAGGTCAGCACTTTTAGGATAGATCTCCAGAGCCTTGTCAAAACAGGTGATTGCTTCACCGTAATTTCCCATATATTCATGGAGGAGACCTTTGCTGTACCAGGCAAGAGCGAATTTTGGATCTTTCTCCAAGATCATGTCATAGGTCTGGATCGCCTCATTCATCTTTCCTAGTTTTCCCAGATGCACCCCCTTCTGGTACCATACAGTCATCGCGTACTTGGGATCGAGTTCAAGCACCCTATCTAAGCACTGGATCGCTTCTTCAATTCTCCCGCAGGCACCTAGAACCATCCCTTTCTGAAATATTGCCTGGACATGTTTTGGATCGAGTTCGAGGACTTTATCAAAAGCAGTGATTGCCTCTTCGCATTTCTCTTTCTCCTTATGCAGAAGACCAAGTTTGAACCAGGGCTCGATGCTCTCGTGATCGACTTGAATTGCCTTGTTATAACTCTGTATCGCCTCTTCATATTTCCCGTATTCTGCGAAAGTGTCACCTTCCTTCATAAATTTCGAAAATTCTTTATTTTTAAAAAAATCAAAGATAGCCATCTTCGCGTAACCTTCCCATCAGGTTCTTCCAAGTATAAAATTATACCGTTAAAGGATAATAAAGGTATGGAATACAGTGTTTTTGGGTTTTAAATCAAATATTCTCGAACAATTTTGGTTATATTTGGAAATAAAGGCTCATTGAGCCTCAAAATAATCGGCGTTACAGGACTAAGACAGAAAATTCTCTATGCTGCGCTGGTACAATCGTCAGCGATATGTGAATCTAATCCCATGGTATAGTATGGATACGCCTATAGAGATCGAAATCGCCGGATATGAAAAAGGCGGATGCGGTCCCTTTCCCTGCGATGAACACCGGACCTGTGGATTAGAGGAATGCCACCCTGACGGGGATCTTCAGAAGGCCTGTCTGGCTCTCAGCATCGCGTTGAAAAAGGAATTCGGGGAACATATCATTGTCCGGGTAACTCTTTTAGATGACGGAGTACCGGAACAT
>JAJRCP010000129.1 GCA_028678885.1 Methanomicrobiales archaeon | reverse complement strand
TGAATTCGTACATGAAGTCCAATCTCTGTTGTTGATTAAGTTTTTTTAGACATTCTTGGTGTTCGGGACTCACCTCAGTTTTGCACCCGATAACTATCATATCCTTTTTATTCTTTGGATTTGCGAGCTCCATCCCATGATCTTTTGGGTACATGAATCCAAAATGGAAATTGGCATTCTCATCCGGGACATCCTGTTTGAACATCTCTTCTTCCTGAAGCCACTTCTTTATTCTGTCCTTCATTTTGACGGCCATTTTCCTCACCTGAAACAATCTTGCTGTCAAGATGACTTAATCGATTGCAGTGCAGAGTGAAAATAAAAAAATCCATGAAATAAATTGAGGGAATTGGAAAATCTCTATAAAATATCGTATCTTTTTATTATTCTCATCTTTACATAACCAATTTTGATAGCCAAATTCTTTCAAAATCCACCATTCTTATCAGAAATCACTGCCGACGATCTATTTCTTCATGCCATGCGGGAAAAGGCATCTTAATCCTCGTTATTCAAACATTGACATCAGGCTCTAGGTTATAGAACGATTCTCTCTCTTGCAATTCGGCTTCATGATGTGCGATCATAGTGCTCTATGCAAATCGCGATGAAGATTGAGAATCGTAATAAGGGGTATCATATGGCCCCGTCTCGATATTCTATATGGACATACACCCCATAGGATTTGATATGTATAGATAGACTTTACCCCTCCCTCTTTCCCATCTGAATATCGGAAGACATCGGAACCTTACTGACGTAACATCATCCAGCTTGGTTCCGACGGATCACGAGGTGGCCATAAAATAGAAGGTCACTTTTTAACAATTCAAAATTTTATTGTGTGAGTATTGGAAATCCACAGACCTACCCCCCTTATTCGGTCTAATGAATCCACAGTCGGACATACGCCCACTTGCACTGCATCGGGGCCCAAAAGGGATATGCATTTATAGATGTTTGTTCTGTAGGGTCTTCAGGAGTGTTGGATGAGAACGGAATATATTGAAGGAACGGAAAATTTTCAGACATCGATCAGCTCTAGAGCATTTCTAGTCGGGATTTTGGTTATCACAATAGCAGCATTTTCACAATATCTGATCGATTTAGGAACTATCGTGGATTTCTTGATCGTCTATGGAATTCCTGTTGCCGTTGTCAGTATATTGTGGGGTCGACCCATCCTTACAAGGGGGCTTCACCATTCTTGGAGTGCATTGAAATATGGGATGGGTTTTTTTGGAGTGTTCACCATTGCAGGAATGGTGGCTGGTATCATTATCTTCTATATTCTTTCCATCTACGATCCTAATGCTATAAATCTACTGAATCGACCCAATCCTGTCCTTCAAGTCTCAGAAGAATATGCTTGGATCATGGTAGCAGTATCGTTTCTTGTGATTGGGCCAGCCGAAGAATATCTTTTCCGGGGATTCGTGTATGGTGGATTCCTCTCTTTCTTTCAGCGTCATCACTGGTTTAGCCTAGCCTTCATCTCTTCCCTTTTCTTTGCTGGAGTACATCTCTACTATGCCTTCGTTTATGGTCTAGCCTCATTGATTATGTTTGCAGACTTGATCACCTTCGGAATGGCAATGGCGGCGACGTATTATTTTTCCGGTGGTAACCTCGTTGCCCCTGCCCTTATCCATGGGGCCTATGATGCTATCGGGTTTCTAGGTGTTGCCACCTCAGATACTGTCTTGATATTCCTACGAGGGTTAATGCTTTTAATTGCCTTGGTAGTGGGATTTTTATTCGTCTTCAAGAAGAATCGTAGTCTCTCTCCGTTTGAATCTACCTCCGCCACTCTCCTTTTGGATAAGGGAAATGAAGGGACGAGGAAAGGGTGAACCTCAAAGAAACTAAAAAAAACATAGAGCTATAGAATCATTGTGTTGACAGCTGATTAAAAGATAGTTTATGATGGTTAGATTATTTTGATAGGAGAATGATCCATACATCTAGTTTTTTTAATTAGGAGAATCTGGTAAATTGAATATGATTTATATACACCCGCCTTCAACTCGAAGTAAGTATTCTAGGTGGTTGTCTTGACGATTCTTCCTGCGGGTTTTTCTAAAGAGATGGCGACAAACACTATGAAAGCGGTAAAGGCAGTTGATATTGAGATCCTTGTGGCAAATGTTGGAGGTAACTTTTTCGCAATACGCAACAAGTGCACCCATCGGGGTACCAACTCACAGGAGGTAACTCTCGGGGGATAACGTCATCTGCCCCCGTCATGGTTCGACCTTTAACCTGAAGACCGGTTCGGTGGTGAAAGGCCCCGCAAAAGAACCTGAGCCCGCTTGCAGGGTCAATGTCGAAGATGGCAGACTACAAATTGAGATATAAGCTTGGATCTCATCCTATAACTTTAAAAATATAACCTATTTCAGAAGCAGTCTCGTCAATAAAAGATTACGATAAAATGCAGAAAAAGGTACCTTAACCATAGAGAACAGGAAATCCTCTAAACCCAAGTTTCAGATAGCCGAGGATGGTTATCGGGTCCGTCCATGAGTGCAGAGAATAGCGATGGATGTATTTAAGGTATCGGAGGAAAATCAATCGGGTCTTAAAAACCCGAATTGTTATGGCTGCCTAACCCGGTTTCATTTGTATTGGATGGCTCTCTCCACTTCATCAGGTAATCGTTGGGAGCAGGTAGGGAAAACTTCATAAGCATGATGGTTATGTAGTCAGCTTCAGGAAGATCCCAAAATGAAATTTCCCTAATACCAGCCCGGTAGGTGAGAATATGGACAAGATACGACAGATCATTTCTCTCTTGGCAATAACGTTCATCATCGGAATACTCAGTCTTATTCTCGTTATCTCCTCACCCGCTCTCACCGAGGGCGATCTGGTTTGGGATCGTTATCAGATGGTGCTCGGTAACGATGGCACAATGATGGAGCAGATCGTATCAGAAGTGAAGGTTGATAATGCCTATCTTATGCTCTTCCGTTACTGGGACGATAATCTATCGATCCAACCCCTCAACCAACCGTTTATCGAGTTTATCAATATTTCTGTTCCCACGGGAACAATTCCTTATGTGAAGGATTATGCCGGTACAGTCCATATCGAATCCCCCGGAGGAGATGCGTATGTCTCCGAGATCGAACACCTTGCCAACTACGATGAGGTGGGATCCCTCGCCCCGGACTACTTTTCCGCCGGCAATTATACCATGACCATCGCTACGATGCTTCACCCGCCCCTTCAATATGACTCACAGTCTAGCCATCTGAACCTTAAATTATTCCACGGAGACCATCCTCGCATCCGCAATGTCACCATCCAGATTCCTGCTACGTATGTACAGGCCATTTACCCACACCCCCCCACCCTGAAAGTGGAGAAAATGGGGGATATCTACCAGGTCTCTGGAGAATCCGCTCAAAACGATCTCCTGGAAGTAGAGATTCTGTTCAATACTTCGTTTATCTCTGTTATCAGTGGATTTCCCACCCCAGAGAGCGGGGTGCAGAGCTCGACCCAGACCGCAAATCTCTATTACTCCCTGACACAAGATGTGGGGTCCTTTTTGGATTATCTTGCCATGGCATTAGTTTTGGTGATGCCTGTTCTACTTTTTGGAGTGTATCGCAGGTTTGGACAGGAGAAGAAAGAGACGGTCCCTGAATATATCAGCTTTGTACCCAACCCCGGGATGAAACCCTGGCAGGTGAATCTGCTTTTCAAGGGTGATCCTCTGGATTTTGACGAGGATGGATTTTATGCCACTATCTTAGACCTGCACCGGCAGAAGAAAATAACCATAGTTGAAAAAGAAGGTGGGAAAGGGTTCACCATCCAGATACACGAAAAGCATAGCGATGATGCCTATGAGCAGCGGGTGATCAACTTTCTCCGGAACATTGGTCAGCACGAGCTGGTGGATAGCGATGCCCTGCACCAGATGTCTGAAAAAGCCGGGGCGAATTTCACCTTGGAGCGGGAGATGATGAGCTACCAGCAGTCGCTTGCGGGCCTTACCCACCAGGTGGATACGATGATCGCAAACGATTACATCGTAAACGGGCGCACCAGACTTGTGCCTCTATTCCTGACAGGGGTAATCCTATGTGCAGTCTCGATCCTGTTGGTTATCCTTTTCCCGCTTACCACCATCCTCACGATTCCCGCTATCATTCTCTTCGCTGTGGTCTCATTCCAAGGAGGAATGGGGGCGCTGTTTCCCTCCACACTCTTCGGTCACTGGAAAGATGACAAATACAAGGAGAAGCTGGAGTGGGATGCTTTCGGATTCTTCTTGTCAGACCTTGCCCTGATCAAACAGTATTCTCCGCAGGACCTCAGCATGTGGGGAGCGTGGCTGGTCTACGGGACAGCGTTAGGAAAAGGTAGGAAAGTGGCTGAGGCAATGAAAGCTTTGAACGTCGATATCACCGCGGTGGGCATGCCCCTCTATCTCCCCTTGCTCTTTGTCCCTATCCAAGGTTTCCGTCCCAGGGCTTCTGGAGGATTCAGAGGCGGGGGATTCCGGGGAGGAGGAGGATTCGGAGGCGGCGGAGGATTTGGCGGTGGAGGTGGGGGAGGACGGAGATAGGAAGATGATGGGAGATTTTACTATTGGGCAGGGAGAGTGAAGGAACTGGAATTTAACCTTACACCCTATTCAGCCCGTAGCGCCTCTATCGGTTGAGATTGGAAGCCTTCCAAGCAGGATAAGCACCGGATACTATTGTCATCAGGATCCCCACCAGTGTGGCTTCCCCTATCGGAAGAACGCTCTGCAAGTTAAAAGAATAATTTCGTGTTTCTGACGAAAATAGCACGACAATATACCCGATCAACAGGCTCGGCGTTCTGGGTTATCCTATGGTAGATAGTATATCTCATCTGGTGACCCGATATAGCATTTTGCTTACTGACGTACTTGACCCGTGA
>JAJRCP010000128.1 GCA_028678885.1 Methanomicrobiales archaeon | reverse complement strand
TCTTCTCGACAACTTCTATGGTTCTCCACCTGTATCCGGTCATGGGATCTACACCGTCAACCGGAATTTCAGGTTGTTCAGAGAAAGCCCTGATGAGCATTTCTCCTGGCACTGAGGTGGTGAAATTACCTCCGATTCCTTCATATTCCTCTTTTGTCATGGTGCGGGTGGATGCTGTCAGGGAGTCAAGATGAATGGTTTTTGTCTCCCCTGTCTTCATTCCCACGATGCCAGCACTGATCATCTCCATCTCCGCGCCAAACATCCCAAACTTGATCCATTCCGTTCCCACATAGGCGTCTAAGGCAACTAGTGACTCGTTGTATGTTTTGTTTGCCACGAGGGCAATGGAAGGAGAGAAGAATACGGGATCTCCCGCACTCCGACCGCTTGCATAGATCTGCTGATCGGTGGTTAACACTGCCCTTCCTTGTGCATCCCGTAGGGTCAGGCCAATGGTTACAGAATCTCCAGGTTTCACCGCCTCTGCAAATACCGTACCCGTCAGGATGCTGAGAATATAGGTTCCAATAAAGAGGAGGGCGAATCCAATGCCGAGAATAATGATTCCGATCTTTGACCAGTTCTTCTCATCCTTTTTGGGCAGGGTCTTCATCCCTATCATATAAAGCGGCAAATCAGATAAAATGTACGAAGGTACAGGAAGGAATTCCAGGAATGGAGTAATGAACAAATTGCCGCAAAGTACACCTGCTGAGATGATGCAAAGAGGTTCTCACAAGCAATCGCACACTAAAAAGCGAAGATACTCGATGGGAGATTTGAATTCCACATCGACCCAATCCCAAATTTTTTATACTACCGATTGGTTGATGTAACGAGAGAGGCAAGATTCTATAATGGACAAAAAAAAGGTCCGCGACTACATGACCTATGATGTGGTCACCGTAGATGTTCATGGGACTGCGAGGGATGTCCTCGAAACCATCAAAAGAACCAATCATGATGGGTTTCCGGTTGTGAATAGTGACATGGTTGTCGGGTACATTGCAGCCCGTGACTTGCTCTTTGTGCAACCGAATGCACCGGTTGAACGCCTTATGTCCCGGCATCTTATCGTTGCGGATCCCGAGATGAGTATCAATGATGCAGCAAGGGTGATCTTCCGGTCAGGAATCCAGAAACTGCCGGTCATCGACGAAAAGAATCGGCTCGTAGGCATCATCTCAAATTCAGATGTAATCCGATCTCATATTGAACACGTTTCTCCTGAGAAGGTGTACAAATTTATCGAGACCCTTAGAAAATTGTACAACATCGAGCCGGTACTATTAAGGGACATGGTGGCCATCGAGTCTCTCCATCCTACCCAGGCGAAGATATATGAAGATGAACTGGAGGGTAGGATGTATGAGTTAAAAAAAGGGCTTGCCGAGCCATTGATAGTCGTAAAAAGGTCAGATCGCTTTATTCTCGTGGATGGGCATCATCGTGCAATCGCCGCAAAAAGGCTCGGGATAAAAGACCTTGACGCGTATATCATTGAAGTGGACCCCTCCATCGAGCTTGGTATCGAACGGACCGCCCGAGCGCTCCATCTTACAAATCTTGACGACATCAAAGTCCTTGATTACGCCCGCCATCCCCTCGTTGCTCTCACGCACCGGCTGGTGAAGAACGCTTAGGATCCCTCCCTACGTAGATCATACTTTTCGTTCAGTAGATGTTCTTTAACGATGGAACCGGTTGGTATCTCCAGTTCCGGCCAGATCCTCGTTCCCGAGTGTATTACGACCCGATCCCCAATTGTTATACGAGGTCCGAGTACCGTATCATTTTCAATAGAGCATCCGTCCCCGATTTTAGTGTCATTATCGATAATACTGCCACTGACCGTGCTCATCTTTCCGACCCGAACCCGGTTATAGAGAGAGGAAGAGAAGATCTTTGCCCCGGCCTGGATCGTACATTCCTCTCCGATAGTGGTATATGGCCCGATAAGGACATTCTCTCCGATTCCCGCGGCGGCCCCGATAGATACAGGCCCAACAACCCGTGTGTTCTTTCCTAACGAGAGAGAGCCTTTCACCTGAACCGGACCTGTGATTCTTGCCCCTGACATGTGAAGATCTCCGGAGATAGTAGTGATACCGAGCTCGTGTAATTTCCAGTGTTCTGCATGACGAAGTGACCGTGGGCTGCCAACATCAGTCCAGTTTCCTCGTGCAAGCCATCCATTAAGGGTTTTATCGTCTTCCATGAGACGAGGGAAGAGGTCACGCGCAAAGTCAAATTTCCTCCGGGAAGGGATGTAGTCAAAAATATCGGGGGTACAGACGTACATTCCTGTGCTGGCCAGGTTGCTGAATATCTCTCCCGGGGAAGGTTTCTCCCGGAAACGTTTGATTCGGTTGGTAACGTCGATCTCGGCAATTCCGTATTCGGACGGATCATCAATACCGATAAGTCCAATGGTGGTAATAGCATCAGATGCTTGGTGCTCACGGTAGAATTCCAGGAGATTGATATCAGTCACGTGATCTCCTCCTACGACGAGAAAATTCCGATCTTCCAGATATTTTTGGGCATTTTTCACACTTCCAGCAGTCCCGAGCTTCTCCCGTTCGCGGACATACCGGATGTCGGTCCCTAAAAAAGAACCATCCCCCAGTACCTCCTCAATTGCTCCTGCTAGATACCCGAGAGTGACAATAACCTCATGAAAACCCAGGTTCGACAGGTGGGAAACAAGATGCAGAATAGAGGGGGTATTCATGATGGGGATGCAGGGTTTGGGGCGCTCGAATGTGAGGGGTCGCAACCTAGTTCCCTCACCGCCGCACATGATGCACACCTTCATACAAGATGGGTTGCTTTTATAGGTTCTTAATGCTCGCGTGATAGGAGGAACTGTATATTGATAAGTATCAGGGTAAGAGTCTATACCGGGATATGGTCAGCTTCGAATGCTCGAGGTGCGGGAAATGCTGCCAGAACTTTGGCCAATACATGACCATTGCACGAGAACTCGATAAAGGCAGATATTATTGTCGCCTTTCTATAACTGGAGAATACTTTTTCGCTCAGGTGACCCGTGACAGAGATTTTAAAATAACCGCATCCAGCCGAGATCTTTCCTGGTGCCCTTTTCTTCTACAGGAGAGCGAGGGAAAATTCCTCTGCAGTATCCATCCTACCCGCCCCTCCTTTTGCCGTGAATACCGTTGCTCACAACTGGATATTCTCGATGCTGAGGGAGAACGGCGTGGACGGGTGAGTGGAAAGAGAAGCCTCGTCACTAAAGATTTGAATCTTATAGCAATTTGGAAGAAGAAAATTGAGCCCCTTCTCATAGAAAATGATCTGGCATGGAAGAAAATTGTCCGAACACTGCTCGAGCAGGAAGGATATCAGGTGATAGTGTTTGAGTGAAAAGGCGATTAAAAAACAGGTGCGACAGAAAGGACTGGTGGAGTGCCGCCCAGGTGAAGTGATAACCCTTGATTACTGTCGATTCTGCGTGCATTCGAAGGCATTTATCATCCATGGAAAAGAAGTTCCCTCTCCAGCACGTATTTATTGTCTCTCCCATCGGCAATCGAAGGAAGAGATCGATTTTGGGTCGGTAGAAGAGGTTCTATGTGAGGATAAGAAAAGCGAAGGGTACCGGAGTATGATGAATATCATCGGGTAAGAGTTACTTCCGGATTCTCCACCATGTCTTCTTCTGGAAGGGAACTCCCTTCATTTCGTTCTTCCGGTCGGCATCGAGGATATGACTCATCAACCGAATCTCATTCTTCAATTCGATGACCATCTTATTCATTGCCTGCATTTCTTCCCTGATGGTCTGGATTTTCTCGAAACTTCGAGTTTTCTGACTGGAGACTTCAACTTTGCCTGGGCTGGACAATCCTGCTTCGATAATTTCGAGAATCGCCTTGTTGCGATCGATCAGTCGTTCCTTGGCGTACTGATCAATCACGTCCATTAGATCATCATCAAGGGTGAAGGAACAACGCATCGATGCCATGGCCAATTCTCCGGATGTATATCAAATATCTTCCATCAGAGGATATAGTGATATTGTATTTTTTTCACCCTTCTGGGTCCGTCATCCTTAATTGAAACCGGTGGGGTAGACGGAGAAGAGTCGAACAGATTATCATCTTGTGAAAAGTTTCCCGTGGGATGAAAAATTACGGTGCCTAGAGTTCAGTCACGGAAAAATAAAGGATCTCTATTCAAATAATGAGCACACTGCTCCGTATAAGAAGGCCATACCTATAATACCCAAAATTATGGCGGCACAACATGGATTATGCCTGAGAGGGAAAACCTCATATACTTCCTGCAGGGGAATGCACTGTGATACCGATGCAATTTACCGAAAACGCCATAATTTTACTGGAGTACAGGGACCTTCTGCCTGGTGAGAAACCTGAGGATAT
>JAJRCP010000127.1 GCA_028678885.1 Methanomicrobiales archaeon | reverse complement strand
ATCGGCTGAAAAGCCGATGAATAGATGCTAGTATATAGGTGCATCATCTGGGAGCGGAAGCGATTATGGAGGTATCTGATCAGCGTGAGAAGGCCGGTGGAGGAAGATGAAAAAGCGGATGAGGATCACTTGGATTTCTTTGAAACCGCGTATCATGGGGTCCAACCCTGTGATATCAGGAAGCCGCAGCAGGAATTTGTCCGGCTATTGCGGCATCGGGGGAGATCACCGGAGACGTGCTGGTTATGGGGTGCGGAACCAGGGAGAACGCTCTCTACCTAGCCATACTGTATGGGGTATTGACGTGGCACCCACGGCCATCGAAAAGGCCGCGAGGAGGCCGCTAATCGTGGACTGGATGCCCACTTTCTGGTCAGCGACCCAACCGGATCTGAACCGGAATCGGCAGAACTTTCGACACGATCATCGATTCGGGCCTGTTTCACACACGAATCCGACTAAGAAAGGCCCTGCTTTGTCCGGAACCAGGTCAATGTGCTCAAGTCTGATGGAACCTATTTTATGCTCTGCTTCAGCGACCAGGAACTGGATGGTTATGGCCCCGCCACATCGTGCGGGAGGAGATCAGGGGGAATTTGGGGAAGGATGGCGCATCAACTATATCCGACCGGCTATCTTTGAGAACCGTATCTGCCTAGAAGGCACAAAAGCCCGGCTGGCCTCGATTACGAAGAGCCGATAACTTCTCTCTATCCACTCAAACCTCGTTAGGATCGAATGGTGCACCGGTAGAAATCCGCCCGGCCACGCAAAAAGTATATACCAGACATCATATCATCCAGTGGTTGGAGGCCTGGCAAGTTATGGACCCAGCATTAGAGAATCTGCTTGTAAACATCGAATTTGATAAGAAGCTGTTCCCCAGGAAACACACGTGCGATGGAGAAAATATCTCGCCACAAATCGCTGTAGAACGGATCACCTCGCCCTATCTCGCCTGTATTCTGTTTGACGTGGACGCAGCGAAGGGAGAATTTACCCACTGGATCATTTGGAATATTAGGGCGCGAGGAGAACGGCTGGAGATACCGGAGAACATCCCCAAGGAAAAGGAAGTAAAGTCCCCCGTCGTCGCGGCGCAGGGGAAGAACGACAGCGGCAAGTACGGGTACACCGGGCCATGCCCTCCGAGCGGAGAGACCCATCGCTACTACTTCAATGTCTATGGCCTGGATAAAGAGCTCGCTCTCCCCCCCGGGGCAAACCGCAAACAGCTGGAGGAGGCGATGAAAGGGCATGTGAAGCAGTATGGCGGGCAGGCCATCGCCTCGTACGGAAGGTGAGGGATGGTGGCCGGGACCGGTGGCAGGAATGGACCCCTGATCAAATTTCCAGTCTCCCGTCGGAGATACTGCCAATCGTGATATGAGTTTGATCGACGCGATACAAATGAACCATGGAGAATTACCGCGGGGATGGATGTGATGGTGAACGCACAGAAGCAGCACGCGCTCATGGAAAGAGTGGAATCGCTGTTCCTCTGCTATGATGGTGCGAAACCCCTCAGCATTGTCGGGGAACTGAAAAAATGGGGGTTTGTGGAGAGAGGTGCTGATCCGGCTTTTATCATCCTTGTTCATCCGGAACTTGAACTGTTCATCGATATCGGACTCACTGAGGAGGGAAACATCCACGGCTACGAACTGCTTCCTTTCAATAAGCTGAACGAGAAACAGGAAAAATTCCGCTGGTGATCTGAGGTTTGCAGCAGTAAATCGGTAGTACCTATAGAGTACTTTCCGGGAAACGGTCAGGAACCACGAAGGCTGAGAGGTGCCCAGGGGATTGATTCTTTGTGAACTACGCCCCGCTTGCGCAGGGCGCTTCCTGCGGGTGTACTGAGGATATCCCCAGACCTGTGTTCCGCAGATTACCGGCAAAGTACCGGTAGCCCGTCCACTTGGCATTTCTGTGATAGGTACTGCACCATGATGTTGATCGCACTGTTGCGATCTCTATCGAGAACGGTACCACAATCACACTCCATGATGCGTTCCCAGATGGGCATATCATGTTCCTTTCCGCAAACACAACATGTTTTGGATGTTTTTCGTTCGCTGATTTCTATTACCTTTTTACCCACTTGCTCTGCTTTGTAGGTTAGAAATCCTGCGAATCTCCCAAGGTATCCGGTACCCTGTGTGGCACGGTTGATACCTTTGGTTGCTTTCTCACTCTGCGCCATATCCTTGACGCTGAGATCACCGATGATGATGATATTGGCTCTGGTGTTGTTCACAATCTTGGCGCTACACTTGTGCTGGAAGTCCATGATCTGATTGCTCTTCTTTCTCTCTATCCGGCGTTTCACCTCATTCAGGTGACACCACTTCCGACTCCCTTTCTTACAATAGTCTCTCCGTGATTGTACCTCAGCAAGTGGTTTCTTCCAGTACTTGTCCGGACGTGGATTCTCCACTTGAATGAACTTCCCCTCTAGGTTGACTCCCACCTGCTTGGAGATGCCCAAATCCCACGCTTGGTACAACCCATTGTCGGTATACTCTTTCTCTTCCACATCGTGTACGAGAGAGATAGAAATCCTTTCCGTCAAACAACACATCGATCTGGTAGACGTGACCAAACCGGAATATCTCCGGTATACGGAATACCAGTGGTACATCGTTGTAGAAGTGGGTGAGTGTTACCCTTCTCGGTTCCACCTTGAATCCACTCTGGTTGTACTTCAGGGTACAGAAATGTTTCTTTCCCTTGAATCGTGGTGGTCGTGCATTCGTATCCCCATTCTTCTACAATGCAAAGAACGACCGGTAGTCGGCGTCAAGAGATTTCAACGCCATCTGAAGAACCTTGGAGTACACCCATCGATATTCCGGATATTTCTTCTTGATTCCCGGAAGGTCATTCTGTTGTTTGGTGTACCCGATACCCTTCCGTTGACTCTTCCATGCATCAATACGCTCACTGAGGGCGAAGTTGTAGACTAGGCGACATCTCTTTGACAGGCGCCATAGAACGTCCACCTGTTCAGGTGTTGCCCGGATCCGTATTCGCTGTGTGAGCTGCACGTTTCACCCTCTGGCTCTCCACATATTTCTTCAACATCTCTAACGTGACTTGCCCGGTGGTAGCAAGGAAGTACGACCGTGACCAAAATGCATCTTTCCAAAGCAGCTTCTTGGTCTCCGGGAAGTTCCGTTTGATTTCCCGTGAGGTGATGGTCTTGATGGCATTGATGTACCGTGTCATATCCAAGGTGGGTTTACTTTTGAAGAGCATGTGGAAGTGGTCTACGTCACACTCGATATTGAGCACATCCACTTCAAAGGTATGCGATATCTCGGAAATCTTGTTCTTCAGGTAGTCGCAGATTCGGTTGTCTCCCAGTGCAGGTTTCCTATATTTCACACACTGGACAAAGTGATACTGGAGAGCATAGACCGAATGTGCCTCTTTATCGAGTTTATATCGCATAGTTATATGTTATTTTGTAATACTATATAGGTTTTGAATAGTAGAAGACGCTCTCATCTCCCCGCTCACGCAGTGAGACTTCTCGCTCCCGAAGTTAAATTTAAAACAGAATCTCGATTATCTGCCCTTTTTCGGATGGTTTGGGATAGAGATCCTAATTTGTCGCGATTTGGAAGAACCGATCCTAGAATCCTGGCATCACAAAATCTGGAAATTGAGGAATGAATTCACTCCGGTTTCCTGAATCTAACCCGTTTTTTTGGTCCCGTGGACACTCTGGCCAGCTGATCATCTATGCAACGCTCACGATATTGTTTCCACCGGCCCAGCCATTCTTCCATGGATTCACCTTCGGCAGGTTCGAGATTATCCAGGTGTGAGGAGAGCGAAAGTGCCTTGACACACTCCGCACAGTATATGTTACCATCCTGGGTAATGGCGAGGGAGGGATGAACGGGATGTCCACACCGGGTGCAGGGGGACACTCTACGCTGGTAGGAAAAGGAATCCCTGGATTCTATCTGCTTTCGCATCATATACCCTCTTCTTCGATTTTTACTTGAGATATTCTCGTCAACTTATATAATGGTTTCTAAAATTCATTGTTTAATAAATTAAATCTTTTTTACTATT
>JAJRCP010000126.1 GCA_028678885.1 Methanomicrobiales archaeon | reverse complement strand
GGTCCGCACCAGTCGGCATAAAAATCCATCAAGACGGGTTTTGCCATATGCGTATACTCTCCTACGGAAAATGCAATAAAGATTGTTCTTATGTCCGTTGAGCTGCAGAAAGGCGTAAATAAAAAATTAGTCTCCCACAATTCTAGTGGACAATTCGATAACGTTGGAGAGACACGGTACGGTATTAAAATTCAGCTTTCAGTATCCGTGAATGACCTGGATTATTCGTCAAAATTCATTGTACTCCTACAACTCTCTTGTAAAAATTTCAATCATAAAAAGGACTGTTTTTATCTTTAAAAAATGGTTTAAGTTCCCTTTCGGGAAAGGATGCCCATGATTATTTGGCCATAGGCAGGTCGTGTGATCAGAACCCCGATCAAGGTTCCGAGAATGGTTACAATCGCAAATCCCTGCAAAGTTGATAAGGGAAGAATTGCAAGAGGAAGCATGGCAATAAAGACAGTTGATGCCGAGACCACAATGATGCCCACCGCCCGGGAGAGGCGTTTTAAGTAAAGACTCTGGGACGGTACCTTTCCTTCATGTAATACTTCGTCAGTTATGATGACAAGTTGATCTATCCCGGTTCCCAAAACCGCAATCAGACCTGCTATGGTGGGTAAATCAAGTTGTAAAAAGAACCTACTGAATCCCAATAGTACTATGACCTCCGATGCATTGATAAAAACCATTGGTAATACAATAGCTGGTTCACGATATCGATAAAGAACAACCAACCCAACGGTTATTAGAGCAAAAATCCCTGCATAGAGGCTCATTTTTTGATATTTCTCTCCAGTTACTGCCTGTACAGAATTTTCCCCAATGACCTTTACATCTACTGGGAGAGCTCCTGCACGGAGGTGAATCTCTAGTGCGATCGCATCATTCATCCCGATATCTCCCGTACCGGTCGTAGCAAAAAGCTGTTTTATGGGTTGCGTCTGCAACTCTTTTGCCAAGTTTGCCTGAAGAGGTGCACTGAAAACTGTAGCATTGTCAAGAAGCATGGAAAGAGGATGAGCTTCAGGATTGTTCGTAGCTCCATAACGGATTGCCGCGTCTTGGAAAGCCGCTGCACCAGTATCACTCAGGGTAAAGGAAACCCCCCACTTTCCCGTCTGAGGATCTTTGGAGGGTAATCCAACGTAAGTAATCTGGTCGCCAAAAAGAACATGTTCTGTGGCGTTTTCAGCAGTTAAGACGCGAATTTCAAATTTTCCTTGCTCTCCAACGATACTATGGGCAGTGTTTATATCGACACCTGCAAGTTCTACCTTAATGTACCGTGTCACTCCTGTGATGGAGGTCATCGTCGTTATTCGCACATCTCTTGTACCTAAAGTATTCAGCTTCTCCTGTAGAATCCGTTTTACATCGTCAGATGTTGTTTTCGAGATCCCCTGTTCATACGATGTAATCCTCCCCCCTGCTGCAGTGAATAAAGGTTCCAGTTCTGCTCTCGTGTAAAGGGTACGGATTTCTACCTGATTTGTTCCAATGAGGGATATCTCCGTATCTGATGTCTGATTCTGAAGTTCACTTAAGAAATCTTGCGGCGTCTTGGTTGTATCAAACCCTACCACTTCCGCTTGGAACTCCATTTGTATCCATGATCCACCGACTAAGTCAAGGCCTAATTGTAGAGAGTTGTGAAATCTACCGTTTTCGTATCGGGGTGCAATTGCGATAACTGAAATGATGACTAGGATGAGGATAAGAAGTACTCTCCAATCAGTAAGTATCTTCCCCCAATCTGATGAAGAATAACTCTCCGCTTTTGATTCGCTTTTGGCTATCTTTTCTTTGGCCTTCTTCATTTTTCCCCCCTCTTCTCAGTATACCATTTGAGAAGACCAGCATTTGTGAGCCACGTGTTAAAAATATCAAAAATTAAGCCGATAAAAAGAACTGAGGCAATTTCTGCAATAACTTGAATAGATCCTAATATGGAAACAACCCACATCGCAGCCACTGCAGCCATGGTTGTAGAGGTCATAACAATTCCTGTTCGGAAGGCCCCGCTAAATTTCTCTTCAATTTTTCCTTTTCTTTTTATAACTCGAGTGGTAAGGAGGATATCACTGTCAACGGAGTACCCTATCAACATCAGGAGAGCTGCAGTAGTACCTAGGGAGAGAGCTATTCCAAGGATATTCATCGTTGCAGCAGTCATCACAATATCAGCGAAGGCAGAAAGTATCACTGCTCCCGAAGGAACAAATGTACGGAAAGAAACAAAAACCACTATAGACATTCCAATAAAAGAGGCGATCAAAGCGTAAACTGCTAATGTTTGAAGATTCTGTCCAAAGATCGGATCAATTCGATTTATGGTAGCATCCCGGTCAAAAGTAGATAAATTTTGGGTCAGCTCATTATATTGTTCATCACTCATTGGATTAAATCTTAAAATTTGTCCTTGGACTGTCTGGAGAGGAAAACTTGAGAATTGGGAGAGAACCTCTTCCTCAGTGTATACCCTAGAGAGGGTCACCTCAGTTCCACCTGCAAAATCGACGCCAGGTTTCATCGGAAAACCCGTCGAAATGGTGGTTATCGAGAGAAAGACGAGGCACAAGAGGAGAATAATTATCGGACCGGCCGCCAATTGCCATAACGTAAATTTATTGATATTATATTTGAACTCAACCATGTAGTATACACTAGGAAGTCGGAGAAATAAAGAGTATGGATTGGAAGCACATCTAATAAAAGTTCGAAATTCGAATATCTAGAATCAACGTTTTTTGGGCTCTATTGAGGCATGATTGCATTAATTCTGGTTGATCGGAAATATTGCCGCTGTACACGGATTAAATCAAAAAATATTTATAAATATGAGAAAAAGCGATACATATGAGATCCCCTGTGGATTTCAAAATGCAGATTTACCGGCGGCTCAAGGAATACCTCGCTAGAGATCGGACGGGTATCAGGAAAGCTCTTCTCACCTTATTCATCCGGATGAAAGCATGGACCATTCCCCAGATCTTTGAGCAGCTAAAACAGCATTTCATCATCAGCTATCATTCCATAGCCTCCATGGTAGGTATTATCGCATCACGGACCGGGATCCTCCGGGTCCGGAAGAGCGTGGACAGTAACAATACCCTCTATGAAATGAAAGAACAGTACGTGGATATCGTCACCGACCTTCTTACTGCCTAATCTTACCACATTATTTACATGGGAAGAGCCCCTATTCTATTGACATGCGTCATGGCGCGAGCGGTGCTCGGGAAAGAACCGATAGTGAGAATGAATTGTATCGGAAAATTACACTAACTGACGAGATGAAGCAGTACCTGGCCACTCAGGCATGCGATTTTCGGGTCTGTACCTCCTGCGGTGGACCGATTCTCCTTCCCGTCACCATCAAACGCCCGAAACCCACCGATATCACTTTGAGGGTGGGTGATCGAATCCTTTATATTTCCCGGTATCAAGCCCCCTTCCTCAGTAGCATCGACCGGGAGATGATACCCCGCTACGTGCGCCGCTATGACCGTTGAAGAACTGAGCCATACTGCCGATGTCATACTTCGGGTAAAGGCACATGATATCCCTGAACTTTTTTCTGAAGCAGCCCGTGGTATGTTTAGAGTAATGTACGGGGAATGTAGCGGGGCTACCCGTACAAAAGAACTTACTCTACAGGCAAATGACCTGGACGATCTTCTGCATGACTTTCTCTCTGAACTGATTTATCTTTCCGATGTACAGGACACTGTGTACTGCTCCTTCCAAGTACGCGTAGAGGGAACCTTGCTCACCGCGGCGCTGTCAGGGGTCCCATTCGACCGGTCTGTTCATCAGGGATCAGAGATAAAGGGAATCTCCTACTCCGGCCTACATATTGTGAAAGAGGGAGAGAGTTATCGGACAGATATTCTATTTGATGTGTGAGGAATTGTTGTGAAGGGAAATATTAAAAAAATCGGGGCTTTTGAATGGGAGGTCCCTTTGGGATATACACCCGGTATGCGGGTTCCCGGCCGATTCTTCCTGTCGGAAAGACTTGCAGAAGATCTGGAGGAGGGTGCGATCCAGCAACTTGCGAACGTTACAACTTTGCCGGGAATCGTCTCGCATGCTCTTGCTATGCCGGATATTCACTGGGGATACGGGTTTCCCATCGGTGGAGTAGCCGCGTTCCGGATGGAGGACGGGGTAATCTCTCCTGGAGGAGTCGGATTTGATATAAACTGCGGGGTCCGATTGCTCACCACGCCCCTAGCAGCTGGAGACCTAGGAAAGAAGCGGGAACTGATCGAAACCCTATATAACGCGGTGCCTACGGGAGTGGGAGCGAAACGAGAGCATTTCCGGATCTCCTCGAAAGATCTGGACCTTGTTCTCGCAGAAGGAGCAGTCTGGGCAGTCAAGAGCGGGTATGGTGTGCCGGATGACATCGAGCACTGTGAACAGAGGGGCTGCATGGAGGAAGCTATCCCCGAAGCGGTAAGTGCCAAAGCCCGACAGAGAGGGATTCCCCAGGGAGGAACTCTGGGTTCTGGCAATCACTTCCTTGAACTCCAGGAAGTCCGTGAAATTTATAGTCCGGAGGCAGCGGCAGCATTCGGCGTAAAGAAAGGTCAGGTCTGTGTGATGATCCATTGTGGATCTCGCGGACTCGGTCACCAAGTCTGTACGGACCATTTAAGAATTCTCGAGTCCGCCGTGAAAAAATACAACATCACCCTCCCAGATCGTCAGCTGGCCTGTGCTCCCCTTTCTTCTCCGGAGGGGAGGGCTTATTTCGGGGCCATGGCCGCTTCTGCCAATTTTGCCTGGGCGAACCGTCAGTTAATCACCGACAGTACACGAAAAGTCTTCGAGAGAATGTTTGGTCTTTCCCCCAGGGAGATGCCGCTTCTCTATGATGTTGCACACAATGTGGCAAAGATGGAGTCGCACCTGGTCAACGGAACCCTCACGCGCTTGTGCGTGCACCGGAAAGGGGCAACAAGGGCCTTCGGACCCGGCAAGGAGGATATCCCCCGGGAGTTTGCTTCTATCGGACAACCGGTACTCATTCCCGGGAGCATGGGCGATTCCTCCTTCCTCCTCCATGGTACCGCTCAAGCGATGGAGAGATCGTTTGGCAGTACCTGTCACGGGGCGGGCAGGCTGGAGAGTCGATCAAAAGCAAAGAAAACGATCAGCGGGAAAGCGGTGAAGGAGGAATTGGAGAAGAGGGGGATCCTCGTTCGTGCACCGAATTTCGCATCCATTGCAGAAGAAGCCCCGGAAGTTTACAAGCCCAGCCTGGAGGTGGTCCGCGTGGTGCATGAAGTTGGTCTCTCCCGCATGATTGCCCGATTGGAACCCCTTGGAGTGATCAAGGGATGAATAGAGAGAAAGATTAAACCTCTTTTTTTGATTTAATATGGTAATACACAATAATGATAGCGACGAGAAAAGGTAAAATGAAGAGCCATTCACCGTTCGGAAAAATAAAAATCGATCCGAAAAATATTCCCCATCAAAGGAGAGAAATATAATGTTT
>JAJRCP010000125.1 GCA_028678885.1 Methanomicrobiales archaeon | reverse complement strand
TGAAATAACTCGTGCAAGAACAGCAGCCCGTGGCTCCTGATTCTTCCACAAATCATAGTCACACACGACCGCTGCCACTTCTGTGGCGACGGGATCGCCTGGTTTCAGATCCTGAGCCGTAATGCCACAGGCGCATACCGAAGTATCCACATGGAGGAGATCTATCCGCCGGGCGATGCAATCCAGCTCCTCTTTCTCCCACCGGTGGTGGTCTCTCCAAACAACCTTCCATTGATTTTTCTTTGCCTGATCGATCTGTTCTTCAATCCCATTCTGGTACCCCAGGTCCGTAATTGAGAGTAGATCTCCCTTTCCTGAAAGTGTGGCCACCTTCCCAAGAATGGTAGTATAACTTCCTACCGAACAGAAGATGGTAAAGACCTCCCCGTAAACCATACGATGAATAGCATCAGCGCCGACCGCATCCAGGTCATTATGGGTGAGATGAACGACATGGATTTCCCGGTTTCTCAGTGCTTCCACCAATCGATCGGGAGTCTCTGCCTTCTCTGTGACGATGTTGATCACTATCACGCCCTGCCTATAATCTTACAGGGTTAGATCATAAAAGGTACGCTCCCCTACCCCGGAAAGCGATCATTTATTAGGCGGTTGGTTGAATATATCCTTCACCTGCCTCAGTAGCTCAGACTGGGAGAGCGCCAGACTGAAGATCTGGCTGTCCCCGGTTCAAATCCGGGCTGAGGCATACCGGACACATTTCTTATAGGAATGCATTGATTTCTATAACCTATCACATCAAGAGAAGGATGTAATACCCGAATCTCCCCAAAAAATCAGGGATGGATATTAACGGTCGTGAGGTCTGCAGATCTCTACCCGGGCATTTCTATTATCCATGATTGTAATTTTAATGGATCCTGATTCCCAGAGTATTCTCTCTGATTATTCATATTCTTTCCAAAAATCATGTGGAATGCCGGTGAAAGTCATGACAATTACGTCCGTATAGTGGTATCAGGAAAGTGAAGGGACAGCCCCAGTAAATTTTGAGCTAAAATTGGAAATATTCAGGAAAATACTGAAAGATCGTTTTTCAGTGCAATAACATCGATAATAGGTTTCAACGTTGCTTCGGAGATTCCAAACTTCTCCACGTACTGCTGAAGAATTTTCTGTTCATCTGCGGCTAGACGGCCATCTGCCATGGCCAGATCGGTAAGAATCGCGATGACTGCTAACTTCTGCTTCTCATTCAGTATTTTCGCAACCATGTCCGTTGTGTTTGCAATAGGAATGGATCGGAGAATCTGCAATGCCGTATTGACCGCTTCATGATCCCCCCGTACAATCTTTGAAAGTTCAAATAATTCTGCTTCCTCTATTACTCCATCGGAAGCGATCAGTGCAATAGCAGACAGTGCAAGTGCCGATTTTGGGGTGAGCTCAACTGGTTTGCTTCCCTTTAATTTATCAAAAAGTGCCATCACAATCACTGCTTTTTCCTTATGTTATACCATGCACCATAAAAAATCTTTTTTATGTGTAAGGAAGCGGAATCAAAGAGGGTATCACAACTCATCATCGCGATGTTCGAAATGCCTCTCGATGGTCCTCAGCACAAGGGAAATTATAATACCAGAAGAAAGGTGCAGTGTACCCAGGACTTTCCGTGTGAGTTCGTGAAGATCTGCAAATGGGTTTTCATTATGATAATCCTCGACCATGAACCGACTCCTTCAAAATATCTGCTGTAAGTTCCCTTCTCTATGGATAACACGTCGTAAAAAGATGTGACAGTATATAAATGAGCTCTCCTCGAGCAGAGCCTTCTTATATTATATCAGTCGCGGATATGGAAAAAGGTAGCCAGCTCTTTTTTCAATTCCATGGGAGAGATCGGTTTTTCCAGCACCTTTACCACATTTTTTTCTGCCCTCTCTTTCTCTTCATTAAAGAGAGGTCGCGCGGTGAAGAGCATAACCGGGATCGCATCACGAGAATGTTTTTCGCGAAGCCTGCGGAGGAATTCCCATCCATCTATTGGCACCATCTGAAGGTCAAGGAGGATGAGGTCCGGGCTGTGCGTCCCGATCCATTCCAGCGCTTCAAGCCCGTTACTGCTCACGCAGGGTTCGTACCCAATTCTGCGAAGGATGAGGTTCATCACCTCCAGTGTTGCAGTATCGTCATCAACCACCATGATCTTATGCGCCATAGGGCACCTCCGTTGGTATGCGGACCGTAAACGTGCTTCCAACTCCGAGCTTGCTCTCCACCCCGATCGTTCCTCCATGGAGGTTGATATACTTGCGTGCGATGGAGAGGGCGAGCCCGATACGATTGTACTGCCGACTCAGTTTTTCTGCGTCAGCAAGATGAAAAGGCTCAAAGATGGAATGAATTGCTGAAGGGGAGATCCCAATACCGTTGTCCTGTACCGAGATCTGATGGTTTGAACCGTTCCCTTGATAGCGTATCCATACATGCTTCGGAGGATTGTTGAATCGTACTGCATTGGAGATCAGGCATTCCAGGACTGTATACATACAGTCCCTGTCTGAAACCAGATGAGTATCATCTGGAATCTCGATTGCGATCTCTGCATCTCGGTCATAGCCACCGGTTCGCACAATATCTGCAACCAAGGGTTTTAAGATTATGTCAGTTGGATTGATAGAAATCTTCTCTGCATAGAGAAGGCTCAACTCAAGCATCCTGTCCACGATATGGCGTTCTCTTTCCACATTATCCAGGCATGTGCGGAGCATTTTTTCCGTTTCGGCAGCGAGTCCAAAATATTCCGGATCATCGACCAAGAGATGCAGGTATCCAAGGATAGGTTGGAGCGGGGTACGGAGTTCGTGTGCAGCCGTCATGACGAAATCCTTTCGGTAGTCGATCTCTTTCTCCAATTGGGTTGCTTCCTGCTTCTCCTTTTCCTGCTCTGTGATATCCCTACTTACGCCAAGGATTGAATGGACTTTCCCTCCTGCATCAAGGAGAGGGATAAGCCTGGTGAATAAAACCATCGTCGTTCCCTTGATCCGAACTCGAGAGGTGTACTCTAGGGGTTGACCGGTCGATATGGCCTCTCGGTACCGCATGAACTCTTTTTCTGCGCTGGCAGGAGAAAGATACTGGTGCACTGTTTTCCCAATAAGGTCTTCGGCATTAATCCCGTATTCATGGGCTCTCTCCCAGAAAAAGTGCATGAACCGGAAATCTTCGTCCATGATGAACATGGGATCCGGAGAGAAGGCAAGGAGACGGATGCAGAGATTACTCGCGGTGGAGTTGCCGCCGGGAGGAAAAAGAGACATGACCAGAGCAGAACCCGGAAGGATGGGGGCGAGGGAGTACTGGATCTGGATGCGCATACCCTCGGGGGAGAGGAGTTCGGCAGGAAAGGTATTCCCTGGAGATTTAGTGGCAGTGCGAAAATTATTCTCCATTTCAACCGGATCGGAGAAGAGAATCATAACCTGGGTACCTATCAGGTCCTTTGGAGTATGGGAAAGAATTCGACAGGCTGCCTTGTTCAGGTCAAGGATGGTGAGAGAGTTCCAATCCAGAACGAGAATTCCCACAGAGATGGATTCCACGATCTGTTGATGGATACTTTCGATTGTCATTCCTTCTCCATTGGATCGACCATCGTATCCGATATGAGAGTCACTGGACCACGAAAAAAAGATTCCGATATCTAGCGTACTGGTTCAGTGAGGGATAACTGGTTGAGTGGGCCGAAGATGTTCCAGAATGGAATGCGGTTTTGAGAATTCTTGACGATATCTGTCAGAGGTGATGCAATCCTTAATTGTCTTTACAACCCCATGGGTAGAGGATGATAGTACGCGGCATCAGAGCTCACATCATCCAGGTTCTTTGCAAGATGGGGGCAACCACTCACCCTCACGAGTTCGCAGCCTTACTCCGGGAAGAGGGGGGAATCATCTCCGAGCTTGACCTTCTGCCAGGAACTTTGGGAGGAGAGAGCCATGCAACCATGCATCTGGATATGATGCCGCTGGATACGCATATCGCCGGAAGTGCTCACAGTCATCCCAACGGAGTAATTCGGCCGTCCTACGCTGATCTTACCTTCTTCCCGCGGGCAGGGAGGTATCATATCATAATCGGGTATCCATACCGTACGATCGACTGGCAGTGTTTCCTCACCGATGGAAGTGTATATCCTCTGGAGGTAGTGGAATGAAGCGTGTGGTTGCGACCGGAACGTTTGATATACTTCATCCTGGTCATCTCTACTATCTTACTGAATCGCGACTCCTCGGTGATGAACTGTACGTTATTGTTGCCCGTGATGTAAATGTGAAACACAAACCTTCACCAATCCTTCCCGAAGAACAGCGAGTGAAGATGGTCAGTGCCCTGAAACCGGTTGATTTCGCACGTCTGGGGGATATGGTAGATATGTTCCGGCCTATCGAGGAGATTCGACCTGCCGTGATCACCCTTGGATACAACCAGCTTTTCGATGAAAGAGAATTACACGAAGCCCTTCAGATACGAGATCTCGATTGTGAACTCGTTCGAATTGGCCGCTATAACGGAGATGAATACTGCAGTTCCCGCACCATCGTGGAACGAATCTTGCAGACCCGTTAACCTAGGGGACCGATCGAAGTACCCGCCAGATGGAGTTCCTCTCTACTAGGATCCAGAACTTTTTCAGGTTTTTCCGATGGATGGCACATTCTGGATCAAGAACCGAAAGGAGCTTCCAAAATGCCGGGGCATGATTCCGTTCCGCAAGGTGAACGATCTCGTGGAGGATGATATAGGTACGGAGGGTGGGAGGGAGGGCAAGCATCACCAGATTGAAGTTCAAGGTACCCTCGCCCGAGCAGCTACCCCATCGGGTCTTCTGGGTGCGAATTGTAATTTTTCTGACATGACAGCCCATTTTCGGTGCGTAGAGAGCAACCTTTTCTTCGATCTCCTGTATCAAGAGTTTTGTCAGCGCTACTTTCAATTCTGAAGGTGTGGTGTATGTGACAGTATCGTCGAGAATACTGCATGTGTCTCCACGCGTTAGACGGTAAGACCACCCGTTGAGAAGAAAGAGGTCATCGCAACCCATGTACTCCAGAGAAATGTTTTCCACCTCTTTCATTTTCTTCTCTATCTAGGCTTTCTTTGCATGATGAAAAGAAGAGATATCGAAACGGGGGTACAATCACTTGAAGTGTCCCGTCGGACAGTACCCGGAGGGGCACTGCATCATTCGCTTGAATCTTTCTAAGCCCCACAAAACTGACCTTCTTCGAAGATCCTTATTAAAATCATCTGGAGAGAGATGAGATAAGGATGCTACTAGGTAATTAC
>JAJRCP010000124.1 GCA_028678885.1 Methanomicrobiales archaeon | reverse complement strand
GACCCTTTATGGCGGGTCTCCGGGCAATTCCAATGCGGGGAAATTCCTCCTGTGTCAGCTGAATATAGGCATAATTTTTTGCGTCCTTTAGGTTGATATTGTATTTCGGTTGGTGATGCTTGATCAGATTATTCTCTAGGATCAAGGCTTCCACTTCATTATTCGTGACCATCACATCAGCGGACGCGATATGGGAGATCATCTGCAGGGTTTTTGGATCATGGTTTACCTTCTGGAAGTAGCTTGTCACTCGGTGATGCAGATCCTTCGCCTTTCCGATGTACAGAATCTCCCCGGAGGCCTCCCTGAACAGATAGCACCCTGGTCCGGATGGGATCCTGCGGAGATCAAGGGGCGGCATGAAGTGTCCTCTGTAGATACTCTCCCGTATAACTTCCTGATGCCGCCGCAACCTCTTCGGGAGTGCCCTCTGCGATTACCCTTCCCCCCTCGTCTCCTCCTTCGGGCCCCAGATCGATGATATAATCTGCGGACTTGATGATGTCCAGGTTGTGTTCAATCACCACAACTGAGTTCCCCCGCTCCACCAAATCATCGAGCACCCCGATCAGCTTTTTCACATCATGAAAATGCAGGCCGGTGGTGGGCTCATCAAGCAGATACAGGGTCTTTCCCGTAGCCTTCCGCGCAAGTTCGCGGGTCAGTTTGATCCGCTGTGCCTCCCCTCCAGACAAAGTAGTGGAACTCTGTCCCAACCGGATATAATCTAGCCCGACTCGGCAGAGGGTGTGAAGTTTATTTCGGATCGATGGTATATGATCGAAGAAATCATACGCTTCCTCGACACTCATGTCCAGTACGTCGGCAATGGACTTTCCCTTATACTTGACTTCAAGGGTATCCCGGTTATAACGCTTCCCCTTACACTCTTCACATTCCACATATACGTCTGGAAGGAAGTTCATCTCAATACGGATCAAACCGTCTCCCTGGCAGGCCTCACACCGCCCTCCCTTCAGGTTGAAAGAGAAACGACCAGGGGTGTATCCACGCATCCGTGCGTCTTTCGTTCCGGCGAAGACTCGCCGGATATCATCGAATACCTTCGTGTAGGTAGCAGGATTGGACCGGGGAGTCCTGCCGATGGGGCTCTGGTCTATCACGATCACTTTGTCGACAAGATCTCTGTATTCAATGCGATCGTGAGTTCCCGGGGTTACCCGTGCACCATGCAGCTCGCGCTGTAGTCCCTTATACAGGATCTCATAGACCAGAGTGGACTTCCCACTCCCACTTACGCCTGTTATCACGGTGAACACCCCTGCGGGAATATGCACATCGATGTCTTTGAGATTATTCTCCCGTGCCCCGCGAATTGTGATACACCGGGTCTTCTCTCTCCTCCTCTTGGGGACTTCGATCTTCAGGGAACCGGAGAGGTACTGGCCGGTCAGGGACCGGTCATGGGCTTCGATAGTGGCCGGAGTACCTTCTGCCACTACATACCCTCCATGAATGCCGGCACCGGGTCCCATGTCGATCACATGATCTGCGTGACGGATGGTTTCTTCATCATGTTCAACTACAATCAGCGTATTCCCGAGATCACGAAGAGCATAGAGAGTTTCGATCAATTTCCGGTTATCCCGCTGGTGAAGCCCGATGGAGGGCTCATCCAGCACATACAGGACTCCCATGAGGTTTGAACCGATCTGCGTTGCAAGGCGTATCCGCTGTGCCTCTCCGCCAGAAAGGGTACCCGCACTTCGGGAGAGTGTGAGATATCCCAGCCCAACTTTTTCGAGAAACTGCAAGCGGGCGCGGATCTCTTTTAGGATCTGCCGAGCAATCTCCTGCTCCCGTGGTGTGAGAGCGAGATCGCAAAAGAATTCTCCACACCGGTTGATGGGAAGGCCGGTGATCTCCACGATCGATTTTTCTGCAACCTTCACCCCCAGCACTTTCTTTTTCAACCGTGCACCTTCACAAACCGGGCAGGGAGTAATGCGCATGAACTTCTCCAGTTCATGTCTCCTGTAGTCTGACTGGGTCTGATGGTAGAGCCGGTCTGCCTGAGGCAGGAGCCCCTCCCATTCTCCGGTGTGCGACCAGTGTGCATCTCCATTTTTCATGGACATGGAGAACTGCATCTGTTCGGAAGAGCCAAACATCAGTGCATGATACTGCTCTTCCGTGAGCCGTTCGATGGGAGTGAGGATATCAAACCCGAAGTGCCGGGCGACCGCTGCAAGGTACTGGGCCCGATACCCATCGATATAATTTCGGTAGAGTGCCACCCCTCCATCAGCGATGCAGAGCGACCGGTCTGGTATGATCAGGTCAGGATCAAACTCCATCTTGATCCCCAGTCCGTTGCAGGCTTCACAGGCACCGAATGGGCTGTTAAAGGAGAACATGCGGGGCTGGAGCTCTTCAAATGCCATCCCGCACACCGGGCAGGTCATTAGGGAGGAGTATAGAGTCTCCTCCCCCTCTTCATCGAGGATCATTACCAATCCTTCAGACCTACGCAAAGCATGCTCGCATGCCTCAGTTAGACGGGAAAGATCCCCGGATTTAACCCGGTCGATAACGATCTCAATATCCTGCTTCTGATAACGTTCGAGTGCTATCTCCTCATCCGTCCGGTGAATCTCCTTATTGATACGGACTCTGGTGTATCCCTCCCGTGCAAGCTCTTTGACAAGCGATTGATAAGTCCCCTTTTTCTGCCTGACAACCGGTGCAAGGAGGGTAACCTGTCCATGATGCTCCTCCGCAATCCTTTCGGCGATGCGCTGGGGCGACTGCGCTTCGATGCGGATGCCGTGATCGGGGCAGTAGGGAATTCCGATGCGGGCGAAGAGGAGGCGGAGGTAGTCGTAAATCTCAGTGACCGTCCCGACTGTAGACCGGGGGTTCTTGCTGGTGGTCTTCTGCTCGATAGAGATTGCCGGTGATAAACCCTCGATCGAATCGACATCCGGTTTCTTCATCAGTCCCAGGAACTGACGGGCATAGGCAGAGAGAGACTCCACATAGCGCCGCTGACCTTCAGCATATAAGGTATCAAAGGCAAGAGTGGACTTTCCCGATCCGGAGAGACCGGTGATAACCACCAGATTGTCCCGTGGAATCTCCACCGTTACGTTTTTCAGGTTATGCTCACGAGCCCCTTTTATGATGATGTTCTTCATAGTTCTGAAGCAATGACAAATTTTTGGTAGATGAATCAGTCAAGAGTTCGCAGCATTTGTCCAAGCTGAGGGAGGTAGTCTTTTTTCCGTGACATCACACCTGGACGTCTGAGCGGCCGGTCATGCAGTTCCAGGCGGGAAAGCAGAGCGTCCTCTCCTGCGAGATACACCTCGCTCTCCTCCTCCACCACATTGGTGAACATAACGATATAGAGATCTACATGGAACCTCTCTCTCAAATGACGGAGGGTCTTGTCTATCTCTTCTTCCTGTGTTTGGTTGAATTCGTAGCTTGGGACCATCACCTGGGCGATGATAAGGTCCCATCCAAACAGGCTATATCGTTTGATGTCGCGAGTGAGTAGTTCTTCAAGCGGAATACTGGATAAATTCATCCCTTTCCGGATCAGCTCATTCCCATAACGGGAGGGATCGATTCCGGCAACTCCTGCGAGGTATTGTACTGCAGCACGGTCCTCAGCTGTAGTTGTGGACATCCGCAGCCCCAGGGTGTCCGACAGTATTCCTGCGAGAAGAAGACAGGCGGTCGGTGGGGCTGGTGGAACACCCACATCCATGAATTTGTGGGTGATGATGGTAGAAGTCGCGCCCACCGGATTATTCAGGAACTTCACCGGTTTCAGGGTTGTGATCGCACCCAACCGGTGATGATCGATGATTTCGAGGATCTCCGCATTTTCAATCCCTTCCACGGCCTGGGATACCTCATTATGATCCAGCAGTATAACGGATTTGTGGATATCCTGCATCAAAGCACTTCGTGAGATCTGTCCCAGAAAGATGCCTCCAGCCTCCACAACGCAGGCGGTACGGTATTTGGATGAACTGATGACATGCTTCGCAGCCTCTAGGGAATCGGTCAGCAGTACCGTAGGGATCTCTGTCTCCATGATCATTCGGCCGGGGAGGGAGAGGCTGATCATTTTTCCCGTACCAAATGCATCGAGCGGGGTAGAGAGGATGGACATCACCCGCTCTCGGGCAGCGGCGATAACCCGATCCCCTACGGGAGCACCATCTGCAATGATGAGAGCCGCGATCCCAGCAGAAATCAATACGAGCTGTGCAGGTTCGTTGTCCCCCACGATCACGATATCCCGCGTGGTGAGCCGGGAGAGAGCGACGGGAAGAGCATCAATGACAGTATATACTCTGCCCTCCAGGGTTACTTGCTTACCAACAAGTACGCGTGCGTTCAGGATGCGGGCAAGCGTATCCAAGCTGACGGGTGCAAGGGAGAGTGGATCGACCTTCTGCTGCACATATGCCCGAGCTAAGCCATATTCACTTACAAGACCACGCAACATTCCTTTGCTATCTACCACTGGCATGTTCCGCATGTCATTCGCATCCATCATTCTCGCAATATCGATCGCAGGAATATCTTCCTGTACACTTCGACTGTCCAGGTAAGGAAGGTCCTCGACAGATGCTTCCACGCTTTCTACAGACACCGGCTGTTCTGTTCTGCAGCAGGAAAGTACAAACTGCGTCTCCTCATTCATCTCTCCGCATCGGGCCGGGATGTACTTACCGGGCTCTCCATGATTCAGAAATTCTGCGTACCCGATTACACTGCAAATGCTGTCCGTGTCAGGCTGACGATGCCCGATGACATACACATGATGCATCTGGTGACTGGAGCGATCCTTTCCCTGTTCCATAATCCCCTTCCGTGTGGTACTACTCTAAGGAGGAGGGAGATATCGTTTTTATGAAGATGACATAGTGAACTAAAGAAAAGATATCGAAAGTTACTCAAATAGGAAGGAAAGAACTTTTTCCGATCTTCGCATAAGGCCCGCAAACTGGGCAGATGCAGTCGCTGCCTAAATCTTTTCAGGCATTCCTGGTTTGATAGTATTTTTCGGCTCACCGCGCATGTGGTCATGGATATATCCACAAACGGTGCATCTATAACGTTTCATTTTTTGGTGGCCATGAAAATGAACCTCACTTACCCCATAAATATATTTTTTAAAACTTGCTTGAAATTGGAAAAAAAATAACAGATATTATTCTGGTTTCAACCAAGTCCACGACTCGTATGTTCGCTTAGATGACCCATGAGATCGTCCATGAATTCCTCCCCCGACTGGTACCGCTGTGCCGGTTCCTTCTCCAGGCATTTCATGATAACGGGGACCAGTGCGGTCATTTCTGGGGGAAGGGAGGGAGGAATAGCGGGTTTTGCGTAGAGGATAGCAGTACCGGTATCATAGATACCTTCTCCGGTGAAGGGGGGAGTTCCAGTTACCAGCTCGTACAGGATTACTCCCAGCTGATAGAGATCAGTCCAGGGTCCCGTGGGTCCGAACTGACGAGGAGAGATCTGCTCGGGACTAGCATACGGGAGGGAAAACCCGGTCATACTTGCGGCGGTCTCATGGGAGAGAATCCTGCTCAGCCCCCAGTCGGCTATCTTTGGCGTCATATCTTCTGAGAGGAGAATATTGTGGGGTTTCAGGTCCCGATGAATTACTCCCATGCGGTGTGCGTACGCTAGGCCATCTGCTAAACCTTTGACAATCTTCAGGGTATCTCGGAGATCCAGAGGTTTTTTAACCTGGTCAAGCGAGCACTCGAAATATTCCATCTCCACGTAAGGGACAGGGAGAATATTCACTTCGGAGACTTCTACGATATTGGGGTGCCGGAGATCTTCCCATACTCGCATCTCCTTCAGAAAGGACTTTCCAGTTGCCTCATCAAAGGTGACCGGTATTTTTACCGCGACAGTGCGTCCATCGCTTCTTCGGATCGCCTTGAACACACGGGCAATCCCGCCTTTTCCCGCATACTCAATCCCGGTATACCGGTCCCGGAGTTCCATGGGGAAATCACGAATTCCCCCTGCAGGTGAATTTTCCTGCAGGTGGGGGGCCGGTATTTCATGCGATATGAACGTGTCAGAAGAGGTGCCGGGTGAGATCGCCTTCTTCGATCTGCACCTGAGAAAGTAAAGTACCCCACCACTCACGCCGAGTACCACGAAAAAT
>JAJRCP010000123.1 GCA_028678885.1 Methanomicrobiales archaeon | reverse complement strand
CTGATCGATGTGGGCAGAGGATTTGAGGCCCACGATAACGCCAATCTGCAGGAAAACGCAGAAACCTCCCATAAAAAGAAGGCGGATAAAATTAGCAAGGAGCAGTATCTCCTCCAGCTTCCTCCTGTTGTGGCGGACTACCACTTGACCGGTGACCTACACATTCACGATCTGGAGTATTTTGGCACCCGTCCGTTCTGTCAGGACTGGGATTTACGGTACTTCTTCTACTATGGCCTAATGCCCGATGGGAACGGGACCAAAGCATCTGTTGCAGGGCCCGCCAAGCGGGCAGAGGTTGCCATTCTTCATGCGGTCAAAGCTCTGGGTTCCGCACAGACTAATTTTGCCGGGGGCCAAGGCTATTACAATTTCCTCACATTCCTTGCTCCGTATTTCGAAGGCATGCCCTATGACGAGATCAAGCAATTGATGCAGATGTTCGTGTATGAGATGACCCAGATGATGGTTGCGCGGGGAGGTCAGCTGGTTTTCTCCTCCGTACAGCTCACCCCCGGTGTCCCCACTCTATGGAAAGACCGACCCTGTATCTACAAGGGCAAAGTGTGGAATGGGAAACAGGCACCCTTGCGCACCTATGGAGAGTTCGAACGGGAAGTACGTCTCCTTTTCAAGGCGCTAATGGAGGTGATGCTGGAGGGGGACTACTGGGGTAAACCCTTTAGTTTCCCGAAGCCCGAGATCAGTATAGAGCCGGACTTTCTCCACGAAGATGAGGAATTTGATTCCCGGCATACTGATCTTCCTACCTATCGCGATCTATATCTGCTGACCTTTGATCTCGCCTCGAAGTATGGAACACCATACTATGATAACCAGATACCTGCGTACCGTGGTGCCGGAGAGGGGATTTCCTGTTACCAGTGTTGCGCCTACCAGTTTTCCTCTACGGCTGCGGCGGATAGCAAATTTGAAGAGAAGATGAATTTCACGGACGGTGCGCACTTCTCCATGGGCTCCTGGCAGGTGGTCTCTATCAACTGCCCACGGGCCGCGTACCGCGCAGAGAAGGATGACGCCCGACTTTTCCTGGAGCTGAAGTCCCTGATGGATATCGCCGTAGACGTTTTCCATGTAAAGCGGAGATGGATGGATATTGTCCGATCCCATGGCCGGATGCCTTTTGCCATGCAACGCCCGAAGGATCCAAATACTGGGGACCGCGGAGCGGTAGCCGTGGACTTGGATAATCTGGTGTACACCATCGGGGTAGTAGGAGTGAATGAAATGGTCCAGCACCACACCGGTACACAGCTGCATGAATCAAAGGAAGCCTTTGCACTGGCGGTCCGGGCCATGACTGAGATGGAGTTGTATGCTCAGGAACTTACTCGGAAACATAGGATGACGATCGCCATCGCCCGCACGCCAGCAGAAACTACCGGCCAGCGCTTCTCTGTCGCCGATCTCCTAGATGTACGGTTCCGAGGGCACTCGATGAAAGTGATCAAGGGAAATCTCAAGCAGGCGCTGCAGGATTGTCACCGGACCCGAGATCTCCCCATCTACTATACAAATGGTACCCATGTCGCTCCGTGCGCCAATGTCCCGCTCACCAAACGAATCGAGATTGAACACGTCTTTTTCCCCATCGTGGACGGGGGAAATATCCTCCACATTTGGCTTGGAGAAGCCCGTCCCGATCCCAGAGGTCTGATGGATATGGCCATGAACCTGTGCCGGAACTCGCAGGTTGGATATTTTGCTTTTACTCGGGATCTGACCATCTCCCTGAAACAGTTCCGCGAGTACCGGCCTGGTCCCGAAAAGATTATCGGCTGGGTGGCAGAAGCAGAACAGAAGACAGCAGCATAATTCCCCATATGCTCTTTTTCCAGCTGTGGTATTAAAGAACATATTTACATGGAGATCGTTATCAGGGTATGAGGCACTGCGGATGCCCGCTCATGATCTTATCCAAAGACAGAGCGGTAAGGGTTACTCCCGCGATTCCGTCAGATCCCGTTTTCAGGAATTCATGATCTTTCCTGATTACTTACTAGATAGAATTTCATCCCACCGTTTAAACAATTATTTCAAGGGAATGTATCGAAAGAGGCGATGCATACATGAGGTTACAGTCCGATGAAACATGATCATCCATGACATCCACGGGATCTCTCCTGATTATTGATGTAGGTACCGGTACGCAGGATATCCTCGTGTACAGAAAAGGCGAACCACTGGAGCGGAGCGCGAAATTCGTCCTTCCTTCTCCGACCGTTATCAAGGCGGGGGAGATCAGTAAGGCCACAAAAGAGGGACGGGCGGTTTTTCTTGATGGTTATACCATGGGGGGCGGCCCCGTGACACGGGCGATCCGGGCACATCTCCAGGCAGGATATGCGGTGTATGCAACAGAAGAGGCGGCAAAGACCTTCCATGATAATCTGGAACGTGCACGAGAGATCGGTATTACAATCGTTTCCCATTCACCAGAGGGCGCTATCCAGAGAGTGGTGATGACTGATTATATGGAACCGGAGTTGCGTAACACCTTCATTCGATTCGGGATTCCGTACCCGGATCATTGTGCCTTTGCTATGCAGGACCATGGTTTCAGCCCCACGAGAAGTAACCGGGTATTCCGGTTCGAGATAATACGGGACCAGCTCGAGGGAGGGGACTGGCATGTCAACTCCCTCGTAAGCGATCCCCCACGAGAGGAGATGACCCGTATGCGTTCTCTTCTTGCTAGGGTACCCGATGCATTGGTGATGGATACCGGTCCGGCTGCACTCCTCGGTATGCTTTGTGATCCATTCGTCCAGGAAACGATGAAGAAAGGAATCGTCCTAGTGAACGTAGGAAACGGTCATACCTTGGTTGCCACGCTGAGGGAAGAGAAAGTCTACGGTCTGTTCGAACACCATACATTCTCTCTTACCCCGGCAAAGCTTGATGGATATATTCAGAGACTCTGCGCCGGTACCCTTACGAATGAAGAGATATTTACCGCTGGTGGCCACGGTGCAGTGATTCACGCACCTCTCGACACGGATGCAGTGGCAGTGACCGGCCCGAACCGGAGGATGCTCCTTCCTCATGCATATCAGGCGACCCCTTTCGGGGACATGATGCTCACTGGGTGTTTCGGCGTGCTTAGGATGTGGATACGGTTTCGGGAAGGATAGTGCTTCTGACTTTCCATGGATTGATTTTGTCGTGTATTCCCTTTATCATGAAATGAGAGGAGATACCGGAAGAGGGCTGTCTTCTCAATTCTCCTTTTGGATGTGAAGACCACTGGATTGTCGCTGGGATTCACGTAGGAAAAGTTTAGGGGCAGGCATGGTCCGTACCTGGATTCTACTTCAATTTCACGTCAGTAATATCGTGCTGTCGCTGGGCGAGTTTTTTTGCCTTAAAAATATTTTTCCCATCTTTTCCGATGGCGATGCCTCGATCT
>JAJRCP010000122.1 GCA_028678885.1 Methanomicrobiales archaeon | reverse complement strand
TTCTTTGTGTTTCTTGTGTATTTTTTCCACCCTCTCTTCAGCTCCAGCTCGGCTTTGCCGATGGCAGTACTAGGCGGTACTCCTTTTGGGCAGACGTGGGTGCAGTTCAGATGAAACTCGCAGGACCACCATCCCTCCGGGACATCTGCAGTGAAAAGGCGTGATCCATCCCGTAACTCTCGCGGGTCAATGTGAAAGCGGTAAAGTTTGGCCAGTGCCGCAGGCCCCCAGTACACCGGATTTTTCGCATTCACCGGGCATGCAGCAAAACAGGCTCCGCAGAGAATGCAGTTTGCATACATCTCCACTGCTTCTACGTCAGACTGATCCATGCGCTGTTCTTTCTCGGGAAGTAGGCCATTGGGTTTAAATACAGGTTCGGTCAAGCGATAACACTCAAAAAAATGCGTCATATCAACGATAAGATCCCGTATCACCGGCATATGCGGCATCGGTTCTACAAGCACCTCCTCTGCCTGATTCCAAGACTCCTTTGAATTTTCGCTGCCGATAAAAGGAGCCAGATGAATGGCACCTTCCCCTTTGAGCAACTTCTCGATCTGTGTTCGGCATGCCAGGCGAGGGACTCTGTTAATCAGCATCGCGCATGTCCCGCAGACAGCTCCACGGCATGAATATCGGAAAGCGAGAGATTCATCAAATCTCTCCCGGATTTCGAATAACGCGGATAAAACCGTCATTCCCATGGTTGGATCAATCTCAAACGTGTCATATCTCGCATTTTTCTCTTCAACCCCCGAGCGGAAAATCTTGAACCGCATCAGTACTGACGCTCCTTTGGCTCAAACATCCCCAGAGTGACCGGTTCGTACAGGATCTCAATCTCCCCCTCTTTCAATCGTGCCATGGTATGAGTGAGGAAATTATTGTCATCGCGGGCGGGAAAATCAGTACGGGCATGAGAACCCCTGCTCTCTTTCCGGGCGAGTGCTCCCTGTGCTACCACCTCGGCGAGAAGTAGCATTCCTTCGAGTTCCAGTGCTTGTACCAGGGCTTGGTTAAAGACCTGGCCTTTATGGGTGATTATGACCCCGGAAAACCGATCCTGTAGCTCCTTTACCTTTTTCAGACCTTCGATCATAGTCTTCTCTCGACGGAAGATGCCAAAATGTGTGATCATCGTAACCTTCAGCTCATCCATAATTCGATAGAGTGGTTCCCCTTCCCCACGTGATAGCATAGCTGCTAGTTTCCTCTCCATCTGTTGCACTGCATCCTTTACCGGATCAGATGATGATATCTGCACACCTGAAAGATCTTTGAGGATAGTCTGGGCAACGTGTCGCCCGAAAACAACGGTTTCCAGCAGTGAGTTACCTCCGAGTCTGTTCGCCCCATGGACGCTGACACAGGCGCATTCTCCCGCAGCATACAATCCACCGACGTCCGTCACCCGTCCATCAAGGGATACCCCCACCCCCCCCATTGAATAGTGTTGGGCAGGCTGTACCGGAATCGGTTTGTTAATGGGATCGACACCGGTGAAGTCACGGGTTATCAGTCGGATACCCGGTAATCTCTTTTTAATCAAATCTTCGCCCAGAAACGTCAGATCGAGATGGACATAACCGCCATTAAAACCTCTTCCTTCATCGATCTCCTTCTGGATTGCCCGAGCGACCACATCCCGTGGGGCGAGCTCTCGTGAGCCCGGCGCATAGCGATCCATAAACCGTTCTCCGTCGGAATTGAGGAGAATTCCGCCCTCACCTCTGGCTCCTTCGGTGATGAGGATGTTTGTTCCATAAAGCGACGTGGGATGGAACTGAACGAATTCCATATCCTTCAGAGGAGCACCTGCACGCAATGCGAGCGATGCACCATCTCCTGTATTAATAAGAGCATTTGTGGATCGGGAATAGATTCTACCGAATCCACCGGTGGCAAGAAATACAACTCCTGAGACAAACCCGTGCACCTTGCCGGTGGCAATTTCAAGGGCCGTGCATCCCACACAGCGCCCTCCCGCGTGAACAAGAGAGATGACAAAAAATTCTTCATAGACCGGAATCTTCCGATTCACGGCCTGCTCGTAGAGAGTATGAAGGATATTATGCCCGGTGCGATCCTGTGCATAGCAGGTTCGGGGAAAACCAGCGCCTCCAAACGGCCGCTGGGCAATTCGTCCATCCTGGGTCCGGGAGAACACGGTTCCCATATGCTCGAGTTCGATGACCGCCCGTGGTGCATCTCTGCACATCAAGGCAACGGCATCCTGATCTGCAAGGTAATCCGAACCTTTTATCGTATCAAAGGCATGCGCCTCCCAGGTATCATTTTCGCCACCTTTCGCGTTTCCAAGCGCTGCGTTAATACCCCCCTGGGCGGCGACCGAATGGGAACGGAGCGGATGAACCTTGGAGATTACCGCTGTATCATATCCTGCATCTGCAATCTCCAGGGCTGCACGAAGGCCGGTGAGACCTCCGCCGATAATGACGCAGCTATAACGGTGCACCGGAACATCTGTCATGCCATATCTTCCTGTGATGTCCGGTCAATAGTGGTTCTGGTATATGAAATCTAGTAACGATCACGATCCCCTTGGTCGGAAAGCATATCCTTGCTGTTCTTTTTCACTAAATTACATCGGGTACATCTTCAGAAATTTCTCTACAGGCTCTATTTTACACCCTGAACGGGGAATACCTCATTAAATTGACGGTCATGAAATATTAATAAATAAGTACTCCTTATCATTCGAATAGTAGAACCTGGCAGTGGGGTAAATTCTCATGCATACCGGAAATGTCTGCCCTTCTCATTGAACTCAGAATATCTTATCCGAAACCCGCGGGCTTTAAAGCCCCCGTCAAGATGTTATAGCATCTCCATTCCCTTATCCATGAGGAGCAACGGGTTTCGAGAGAATAATAGTACATCGAATCGCTTTTGATATGTATCTCGACTGTCAAGGCCCACATCTTTAATAGCGTCCACGGGCCTGAGAAATGAAAGTTCGAAACCGAACTGTTATGATGACCAGTCTGATGAACTTTGGATCGCAAAACGGCAAAAAACGAGGCTTCCTTGCGCTGTACATTCTTCATGCTCTAGATCAGCGCCCTCAATCCGGATATGACCTGTTAAAAGAGATAGGGAAGAAGACGCAGGGAATGTGGATCCCGAGCAAGGGGACCCTGTATCCCCTTCTCCATCAGATGGAATATGAAGGTCTTATTGTGGCAGAAATTGCCAAAAACCGTTATAAAACTATTTACGAGCTTACCTCAAAAGGAAAGGAGACACTCCTTCATATCAAAGAACAGAGTCGGGAGTCGCATAAAAAAATGGCTCTGTACAAAAATCTGATCCTGGACGTCTTCAAGAATGAGAAGGTCAACATGAAAGGTCTTCTTTATCAGATACGCACCACGCTGGAAGATATACCTCCAGGGTATGAAGATCGAATTGTTACGACACTGGAAACTTGTCTTGCAGATTTAAAGAGGATAACCTGATAATGCCCCCAGCAATTCACGTTGATCACCTCACCAAGCGATTTAATGGCCTGATTGCGGTGGATAACATCTCCTTTGACATCGAACACGGAGAGATCTTTGGTCTCCTAGGCCCCAATGGGGCAGGGAAAACGACCACTCTTTCTATGCTCTCCACTATGCTGAAACCGACCTCTGGATCAGCAGAGGTGAACGGTATAGACATCGAAAACGACGAAGATGGAGTGAGAAAATCTATCGGGATCGTATTTCAGGATCAGAGTCTTGACGAAGAGCTAACGGCCTGGGAGAACATGGATTTTCACGGGAGGCTCTATCGTATCCCGGGTGAAGTCAGGCGTTCCCGTATTGCGGAACTCCTGAAACTCGTGGGATTGGAAGATCGAAAAGATGACATCGTCAAGACATTCTCCGGAGGAATGCGCCGAAGACTGGAGATCGCTCGTGGTCTTCTGCATCATCCGATAGTCCTCTTTCTGGATGAACCCACTCTGGGCCTCGATCCCCAAACGCGTAATCACCTCTGGCAGTATATCGCCACGTTAAGTAAAGAAAAGGGGATCACGATTATCCTCACTACCCACTATATGGAGGAGGCAGATCGTTTATGCAACCGGGTAGCAATCATCGATCAGGGTAAAATTGTCGCTCTGGATTCTCCAAACAATCTGAAAAATGGGATCGGTGGAGATGTTGTGACGATCAGGTCCCCGAACCCTGATGCGATCGTAGCGACGATGAACGAGCCATGGGTTATGCGCCTGGAGCAGCGCAATGGAGAGGTTATCATCGGCTTGGAGAACGCGGAGGAACGCGTCAGTACTATTGTCACCATACTAAACCGGCAAAAAATATCTATCGAGTCTCTCTCTATCCATAAACCAACCCTTGAAGATGTGTTCCTGTACTTCACCGGGAAGACCATCCGGGAACAGGAAGCTGACAGAAAGGAGACCATCCGCATGTATCAGAGAAAGATGAGACGGTGAGTATGGACATAGTATATACCATCTGGCTGCGAAACATGAAGCGGTACATCCGTTCAAAAAGTAGGATCATCGGGAGCATCAGTATGCCCCTTTTTTTCCTGATCTTTCTGGGATTCGGATTGAATTCGGTAGTACGCATTCCGGGGCTTGGAGAGAATTACATCCAGTTCCTTGTTCCCGGTATCGTGTCCATGAGCGTGCTCTTCACATCTGTCTTTTCAGGGATTCAAATCATTTGGGATAAACAGTTCGGATTTTTGAAAGAGACACTCGTGGCTCCGGTCTCCCGGCTCGAGATCATGGTAGGTCAGACTATCGGTGGAGCAACGACAGCATTCATCCAGGGAGTGATGATCATGGTTCTCTCGATCTTCATCGGCCTCCATATCTCGAACCTAATCGGGTTTCTCATTGCCTTCGGGTTCATGGCACTAATAGGAATCGCATTCACTGCTTTTGGTATTGCCATGGCATCGAGAATAGAGGATATGCATGGCTTCCAGCTGATCATGAATTTCGTGATCTTCCC
>JAJRCP010000013.1 GCA_028678885.1 Methanomicrobiales archaeon | reverse complement strand
GATCCGTGCGGCCGTACCGTAAGGAAGTCCCCTCATGGTCTGTCACCGACCCCAAGGAGATCGAAAAGATGATCCTCGATCTGAAAAAGCAGGGAAAGACCATGAGTGAGATCGGACTGATACTGCGGGATAAGCACGGTGTCCCCGATGTGAAACTAGCAACTGGAAAGAGAATTGGCAGGATCTTAGAAGGTGCGGGGGTAGAGTCCCGGATTCCCGAGGATCTCCAGAACCTGATTCGGAAGGCCCTGGGGATGAGGAAACATCTCACCGAGAACAAGAACGATCTGCACAACAAACGCCAGCTGCAGCTGACCGAATCCAAGGTCCGCCGTCTAGTGAAATACTACGTTACCGTGGGTAAGTTGCCCGCCGACTGGGAGTACAAGCCAGAGACCGCAGAGATCCTGCTCTCCCGATAAATATGCCCATGGAAAAGATTACCCGCCAGATAGCTGAGCACCTCAGTGCACAGGAATTCGTGGAGATCTATGCCCACCACAATGTAGACGGGATCGCTGCAGCATCTATCCTCTGCCACTGCCTCCATCGCACTGGGGGAGGGTTCCGTGTTCGAATAGTATCTGAGGTAACTTCGGAGATGCTCAGAGAGAGTCCGCAGCCGGTGCTCTGCGACCTGGGCTCCGGCATGCCCGATATACCCGACCACGCGGTGGTGATCGATCATCATGTGCCCCACTATACTGGAGGCTTCCACGTAAATCCACGGCTGTTTGGCCTGAACGGAGAGAAAGAACTCTCCGCATCCGGAACGGCGTACCTCATTGCCCAATCTATGGGCGACAACCGGGATCTCGTCGGACTCGCCCTTCTCGGGATGCTGGGAGATCGGCAGGAAATGACGGGAAAGAATCGTGAGATCCTGCACGAAGGGATAGCTCATCAGTACCTTTCCACCGGAATTGGTTTCCTCCTTCCGGGAAGGGACCCCACTGAGAGGCTTGCACTCGCCATTGATCCCTATTTGGAGGGCCTCTCCGGAAATAAAGAACGGTGCCGAAAGCTCTCCGAAGAATGTATGATAGGGGGAGAAGTGGACGAAGAACTGCTCGTTTCACGGGTGCTGATGGAAGTATCTCCAAAAGGAAGTCTCCGCACACTCCTGAGTATTTTTGGTATCCGGTACATTCTCGGAGAAGAGATCCTTCCTGATGCGTCCACACTTGCCGCACTGGTTGATGCCTGCGGGAAGGCAGGAGCGAGCAGCCTTGGTGTTGCACTCTGCCTGCGGGATGCTCAGGCAGCGGAGGAGGCTTGGCAGATCATGAGCGGATACCGCAGTCAGGTCATCGGAGCCCTTCGTACGGTCCAGCAGTTAGATGAACATCAGCCCTGGTTTCAGGTGACCGACACTCGCCTCATAGGAAGCGTTGCAGATGCACTGGCTTTTGACCTCACCCAGGACAAGCCGGTTGCAGTCTTCTCCCCTGCTGAAGGGAAGGTTCATGTGTCACTCCGCACTCCGGAACAGGTCTCCTGCAACCTTGAATCGATCGCACGCGATATTGCCTCCCAGTGTGGCGGTTGCGGAGGAGGGCATGAAACGCGAGCCGGAGCGATCCTTGAGGCATCCCAGATCGAATGTTTCAAAAAGGGCCTAAGGAAGGCGATCCCAGCATGATCCGCATTCGAGGAACCCTCAGGACCGAGCATCGGAATCCTGCCTGTATCGCGGGTTCGTTGCAGCCGGACAACCTACAGTCCATGGAGACCCGCGCCGAATACGGTCAGGTTATCATGGAGCTGCAGGGGGATTCGCTTCGCTCGATCATCGCCTCAGTGGATGATTATCTAATGAACTTGGGGATTGCAGAGGAGGTGTGCAGATGCGCTTCCGATTAGATGTGACCATCCAATGCAGCGGTGATCTTCCTCCAGATGCCGTCAGGAGTCTCGAAGGGGCTGTGGAGGAAGCGAATACTAGGCTCTTCCGGAAAGGAGTACCTTCCGGAGTGGATGCGAACGAGATTGGGCATATCGGCGCTCACGAAGTGCGGGGTGATACGATCCTTCTTAACCTAGAGAGCGGCCCCTATACCCGGGTCCATGATGCAATCCTCCGGTTCCGGAAGCAGATCTCGCCGATGCTAGGAGAATTCCATATAGGTCTTCGGGGACTGGAAATCCAGAGTTACCGAATCCTTCTTGATGAAGGAATTAGCCGTGATCTGATCCCTCGTCTCCCGTTCATCGGGATGGTATCCGAAAAGGGAGGTCGACTGGAGATTGTATTACTAATTAGCGCCTCCGATCTGGAGAATCGGATACCGGATCGAATCGTTCGTCTGATAGAAGAAAAAGCCCAAGCCAGGCAGTATGGTGGAAAGGCAGAACATTGGGAGCTCACTTACCAGAGCCCACCCCACCCCCGTCTGTATACACGCAATCCTACTGAGGAGCTAATCGAACGGAAATGGATCAAGCATGGTGCTTCGCGGGGGCAGTGGATCTATGCTCCCCAGACAGTACAGCTATTCCGCGTGTTTGAACATATTGTGGAAGAGCAGATCATCAAGCCCCTAGGATTCCGCGAAATGATCTTTCCCAAGCTCGATACATGGGATGTGCTTTCGCGTTCAGGACACGCAAAAGGCGTATACCCGGAGATCTACTATATCTGTACTCCAAAAACTCGGGATCCCGCCTATTGGGAGGATATTGCGGATTATTTCAAGGTGACTGGTGAAGTGTGGGTGGAGAAGATCCGGGAAAGGATTGATGGACCTGTGGGCGCGATGTGCTATGCACAGTGTCCGTCGTT
>JAJRCP010000121.1 GCA_028678885.1 Methanomicrobiales archaeon | reverse complement strand
GGAATCACCTTCCCCCTCATGTTGTTGAACTACTTCACCTCACTCAAGAGATCATTGACCAGGCAATTGAAGATGCAAAGGTAACACTAAGGAAGAAGAAGGCCTATCCTTCCATTGCATAATAATATTCACCGGCAGATTTCTGTTCTCGGTCTAAAAAGGACCCCGGTTTGTTGATACGAGGTCTTCCGCTTTTATCCCTGCGAAACGTGATATCGAGTTCCCGAAGAAAGCGGTTCATCCCTTCATGCATTCCAAAGGGACCATGCGCTTCTCCTTGGATACCTGGAGACCCCTCAAAGACCATCAATCGCTCGCTGATCATGTCTATCAAATAAATGTCATGATCGATTACCAGAACGCCGGCTCCCTTAAGTTCGGCATGATTCTTGAGGATTCGAGGGAGCTTGACCCGCTGTTCTATATCCAGATGGGCACTCGGCTCATCTAGGATATAGAGATCTGCATCGCGAGAGAGGCAGAGAGCGATTCCAACCCGCTGAAGCTCACCACCCGAAAGTGCGGTAGTGCTGGATGAAAGGACTGTCCGGAGTCCGAGTGGTTCAATAATTTCATTCTGATAATGGCCGGAATCAAACCTTGAGGAGGACATTCGAAGCACCATTTCAACGGTGTCATCTCCGGCTGCCTTCAGATACTGCGGCTTATAAGAGATGCGGATCTCTCTATCTACATTCCCTTCATCCGGCGTCTCTTCCCCCGCGAGGAGGCGTGCAAAGGTAGTCTTCCCGATTCCATTTGGCCCGACTACGCCAAGCACCTCACCCGCCCGAACCTCCCCACCGCTTACGGTAAGGGAAAACCCCGAAAAGTGTTTGGTCAGGGTAGGAATAGAAAGAAGGGATTTCCTAACCACTTCATCCCCGTGGAGGCGTCGCTCGAAACTAACCGCATAATCGCGAAACCGGACATTTTCTTCTGGCAAGTATCCCGAAAGGTACTCATTTATCCCAATCCGTGTCCCTTTTGGATGGGTGACCACTCCGAATACAGCTGGTTGCCCATAGGAAATATGTACCGTGTCCGTGAGCATATCCAAAATCGCAAGATCGTGTTCCACGATCACCACCGGTCGATCTAGGGCAAGATCCCGGATGAGGTACGCCGCTCGCATTCTTTGATAAATGTCAAGGAATGGAGTGATTTCATCGAGGAAATAAAAGTCTGCATCTCGTGCTAGACAGGCAGCGATGGCTATCCTTTGAAGTTCTCCCCCACTCAATGTGCCAATAGCTCGATTCAGGAGAGTGGTAAGAGCGAGCTCTGCTATGTATGTTGTCAGGATTCCCCGCTCATCCGTCTTCCTGAGAAGTTCCTCTACGGTTCCGGTAAATACTTTCGGGATATAATCGATATTCTGAGGTTTCACCGCGATTCGGAGTTCTTTCTCTGACACTCTTTGCAGAAAATCAAAGAGCTCGGTCCCTACATATTGTTTGAGAATTTCCTTCCAGTCTGTCTGCTGGGTGGGGTCTCCCAGATTGGGTCGGAGCTGCCCAGAGAGAATCTGAATACACGTGCTCTTCCCGATGCCATTTGGCCCAAGAATCCCGGTCACTTTTCCCTCCACAGGAATTGGAAGGCCGTACAGCACAAATCCGTTAATGCCGTAGCGATGGGTGGGGAATTGGAGCTGTTCTGGTAGACTTACGATATCAATCGCTTCGAAAGGGCATTTCTTAACACAGATTCCGCATCCCACGCACAGTTCCTCTGAGATGACTGCAACTCCTTTTTTATCAATGAGTACAGTTTCATCACCTGAGCGGACCCGGGGGCAATACTGCACACATTCAAGACCACACTTTTTGGAATGACAGCGTTCCTGGTGAATGACTGCAATACGCATACCGTATCCAAAAATCAGCTAACCGTGAGTATATCGGCGGTACGGAGGATTGTCCAGGTGATAAACCAGAAGGCTACCGTCATAAATCCCTGATAGAACCAGTCTTTCGGACCGAGAGCTTCCATATTCTTTCGGAGAGGAATAAAGAGATACTTTTGCACGATGATCGCTACTAGGACAAGCAGGATTCCGGTAAGGGGATCCTCTTGGAGTTGAAGATAAAAGGAAATAATCCCTGTAGCGATTCCAAGAAAAGACGCAGCCAGGGTTCTCCGGATACGGTCCATATGCTCGATCTGTTTCTCTTCCCGGGTCTTTTTTTTCCTCTCACTCTCTCCCGGTTCTCTCCTTGGATTTTTCGTCTCCTCGCTCATCGGGGCACCAGTAGCAGAGTATTTTTTGGTGCGCAATCCATATCTAATTTATTTATGGCAACCCTTCAGGGAATGAGCGGAATCGATACCATGGCGATGGTACGGGAATTAAAAGCGCATCTTCCACTCTGGATTGGAAAAATCTACCAGTTCGGAAAAAAAAGCATCGGTATCCGGCTTGGGGGTGAAAATGAAAAGCACCTCTTTTTCATTGAGGCTGGAAGAAGGGCTCATCTCACCCGTGATTTTCCTCCCACACCCAAAAATCCCACAGGATTTGCCATGTTCCTCCGCAAGTACCTGGAAGGGGGAAAAGTCCTCTCTGTTGACCAGTTCGGAATAGAGCGGATCTTCTATTTCGATATTGGCAAACGGGATCAGATCTATCGGCTAATTATCGAATTATTTGACGAAGGAAATGTGATCCTCTGTCAGGAGAATGGAACGATTCTTTTACCGCTCTGGCACCACCGATTCCGCGATCGGTTGGTGGTAAAGAATGCTCTATATTCAAGAACGGGCAGGGATTGCACAGAATTGGGGAGGGAAGAATTTCGGGCACTTGTAAAAAATAGGGATACCAGTCTTGTTAAAGTCCTCGCAGTGGAGTGCATGCTTGGTGGCCAGTACGCCGAGGAAGTATGTCGTATGGCTGGAATAGAGAAGGACACTCCCGCACAGCAGGCAGATGCGGATACTGTCTACCGGGCTTTCCATGATCTCCTTTCTCAGGTAACTTCACATCCTGCACCTATGATTACGAACACTGGCTGTTGGCCGGTTCTACTT
>JAJRCP010000120.1 GCA_028678885.1 Methanomicrobiales archaeon | reverse complement strand
GTCGATGGGCGGGAAAAACATCCGCGATTCAGAGGGGAGAAACTGCAGTTGCTGAAGTGAATTCGGATCCAGATCGACGGCCAGCGCCTTCATACAGCAAACGCGGCTTCGGCAATCGTGTTCATAGAGGTTATCGACGATCCGGGACCCTGCTCCACCGAGACCGAGGGCGAGAACTCGCATGAGACAATAGTACTTCGGTGGGCAGGAACCTTATAAGCTTCGTATATCCTTCCCTTTTCTTTTTCCCGAATACGGGCCTATTAGAGTCCTTTTGACATGATGGAGCCCCTAGAAGCCCGGTGAAAGAGGCGGGTCAACCTAAAAGGGTAATGTATATAACTCTCGGTGCGTTAATAGTTCATGAGGTGAAATGCCTTGAGCTATGGAATTGAATTTGTTCCCGGTAACATTAACGTCAAGCAAGTAGTAAATTACTGCAAACTTGCCGAATCTAAAGATATCGACTATGCATGGATTACCAACCACTACAATAACCGTCACTGCTATCCCACCCTTGCGATGATCGCCGCAAATACGAGTAGTCTGAAGATGGGTCCAGGGATCATGAACTCCTTCACGGACACCCCTGCAGCCATTGCATCCTTCTTCTGCACACTCAATGAGATTTCTGATGGACGTGCAGTTCTTGGTATTGGACCAGGAGACCTCTCCACCCTGCCAAAGATTGCAATCACACCGGAAAAGCCGGTCGCCCGCCTGGAGGAGGCAGTCGCTGCCATCCGCCAGCTCTGTACCGGTGAGACGGTGAACAAGAATCCCGCCCGCCAGTTCTTCAACTATGATGGTGCGAAACTGACTGGTGTAAACCTTCCCGACAAGAAGAAGGGAGTTCCGATATACATTGGAGCACAGGGACCAAAGGTCCTGGATCTTGCCGGTAGAGTTGGAGACGGAGCGCTTATCAATGCGTCCAACCCGAAGGACTTCCAGGTTGCGATCCCGATCATCAAGGCCGCTACCGATAAGGTAGGTAAGAAGGGCTTTGATGTGGGCGCCTATACTGCAATGTCCATCGACAAGAACAAGAACAAGGCCCGCAACGCCGCAAAGATCGTCGCAGCCTTTATTGCTGCAGGGTCTCCGCCAGAGCTTCTCACCCGCCATGGACTGAACTTGGACAATGTGGCAAAGATCAAGGTTGCATTGGGCAAGTTCGACTTCAAAACAGTAGGAGAGCTTGTGAGCGACAAGGAGATCGATGCCTTCACTATCGCCGGTACTCCCGAAGAAGTGAAGATGAAATGCGATGAGCTTATGAAGGCCGGTGTGACACAGATCATCTTCGGATCCCCCATTGGACCCGATATGACGAACTCCATCCGCCTCCTGGGTAAGTACATCGTATAATCGTCTCTACCAAAACCTCCCCTTTTTTCCGTTTCCTGCCGTTCACTCGGATGCTTTTTCTAGCAAAGGGTCCATCTGTACTTTGAGACTAGGATGTTTACCGTTGAGGAATTTAATACCCGGAACGGGATCCTTGAATACCGAAAGGACCTGGTCACAGGTCTTTCCTGCCGGATCAGCGCAGAACGGATTAAGCGGGGAATTGACCAGATTCCTACGCTCATCTACGCATCCGATAATTGCCCTTTCTGTCCGGATTCTGTGGAAAAAGTAACCCCTACATTTTCTGACGGCACACGCATTCTGCATGGAGAAAGTGTAACCTTCCCCAATCTATTTCCTTTTGCGGCCTGGCATACGGTCAGCGTGATTACCCGGAGGCACCTGGTGGAACGGTTCACCCCAACCCAGATAGAGGATGCCCTGAAAGGACAGGTGGAATCACTGCGCACACATCATGGATACACCTCCATCAATTGGAACTATCTCCCTTCCTCCGGTGCAAGCTTAGTACATCCGCATCTCCAAGGTCTGGTCGATGATCATCCATCGGACCGGGTGGATCGTGTCCTCCGCGGAGGAGAGAAGTTCTTCAAAAGAGAGAGAGAACGGTATGGAGATTATCTGATAGATAGCGAAAAAAATACCGACAGGTATCTCTTCGGATCTGAGATTGCCTGGATGGCGCATGCAGTCCCGGTCGGAGAGAAAGAGATCCTTGGAATCCTGCCCTGTTCAACGGTTGATGAATTCCAGGACTTCATCACCGAATTCACCAAAGACCTGCTCACCATGATTGACCTGTATCAGGCCATGGGAACACATGCCTTTAATATGTCAGTATTCTTTGTTCCGCCCGATGAAACTAGGGATTTTTCCTCCTTCTGCTCCATGATCGCCCGCATCAACCCTAATCCATCCTCTCTCTCAGATTCCGCTTTTATGGAGCGGCTGCACCTGGAACCAGTGATCCTCACGAGCCCGGAAGAACTAGGACGATTTTTCCAGAAGGAGCGCTTCAATCTGGGAAGATGAGCATGCGATGAGACATCGAGAAACAAGAATCCTGTTTTCCGCGATTGTCCAACATAAGACCGATAGAATCCTTTTTGTATCGCGATTTCCCTGAGAGTTCTTCTTCAGAGCTTCACAAATAGAGTGAGCAGATAGTTATGAGCTGAGGGAATCAGGAATTCCTTTGATTGCGTCCGGCAGAGCTTTACACTTCAAAATGGTTATTGGATTTCTCTTCTAGCATGCAACGGAAAGAGAAAGAACAGTCCAGAGATACAGGTATGCT
>JAJRCP010000119.1 GCA_028678885.1 Methanomicrobiales archaeon | reverse complement strand
TTTTTAAAAGAAGCACAGAAAAAAGTGAGCACAAGAACCTCCTCTTTCGACCAATTCATCACCAGTAATTACGGTAGAAATATCCTTAATCATGCAGCAGAGCGGATTGCGTTTGCTATCAGAGGGAAAAAAGAGGGGATTGTGGAGAAGATCCGGGATCCGGAGAGTGATCTCTTCTCGTACGCACTTGCCCGGATTCTTGTCTCCTGCCAGGGTGAACGCGGAGTGATCGAGAGGCATGCACGATATGAAGCATTGCGGGCATCCTTCTTCCTGAAAGACGAGTCTCCCGAATTGCGCCAGTTTGTCGCAGAGAGGATCGGAATTGATCCCCAGGCAGACCATCTATCGGTGATCAAGTACGTGGAGCTCACCTCTCTACTCCGTGAGCCCTACTGGCGTCTGGTGAATCGTGAGATAACATCCGGATTGGTCGCTCTGAATGAAGGAGAAATCGAAGATCTGATTCGAGAGAAAATCCGTACGATTCTCGTGCGATCCCTCCCCCTACCAGTTCCAAAATCTCTTTGTGAGGATATTGCACCGGTTTTATCGGGCATCACCTCTGCCTACCAGGAGCAGGTTCTCCAGCAGTTTGGAGAGGTGGATGAGGAGGCTTTCCCTCCTTGTATCGGTGCACTGGTGAGAGCGATCACAGCAGGAACGAATCTTCCTCATCAGGGAAGATTTGCTATCACTGCATTTCTTAATGCAATAGGGATGACCTCTCAGGAGATCGTGGAACTCTATTGTAGAGCACCGGATTTCAATGTTGAAAAAACTGTCTACCAGGTTGAGCATATCACGGGTGCCCGAGGTACGGAGTACACCGCACCTGCTTGTGCCACATTGCGCACTTATGGTTTCTGTGTCCGAAGGGATTCCCTCTGCGAGCACGTGAATCATCCTCTTACATATTACCTGAACAAAAAGAAACACAGGAAAGAAGAGAGAAGGCCGGAAGTTGCTGTAGAATCGCCTTCCCTCGAGAAGACGTCCTAAGGACAGTCGTGCGTCACTTTCTTAAAATGGCGTGATGGATAGAGGGGATATACGAATAAGAACCATGGATAAAATTCAACCAGACTATGAAGGAATATCTCAGTAAAAAGCATGAGGAGCAGATAAAATCCTCATATTCCCTAAAGACAGATGCATCTGTCCTAACTGCCCAATACATATCCAATGTGCGAAAGATTCTTAGGAATACCTTTTCTGTTCTGTGGAAAGAATATTGTCTGTATCTCTCAGGACAAAGGATGTCTTTGTCTCGGCTGCCAGATCATGGGATTTATGGACTTATCTTCAATCGATTCTGCTTGAACTGATCAGAATCGACTCCGAGATATTATAAAAATCTGGAAAAATAATCAATTTTCGGACGCTCTCTTTTCAACTACGAGAGAAGAATGGAAGGTCGGATGGAATTTTTCTTATTTAGGTGATCTTTTCATTGATGAAATATCCTGCTACGCTCATAATAACAAGAAAGAGCACTAAAGCAGTAATATATCCATAACCGCTTGAGGTAAATAGCTGGAAGACAAGGAGAAGGAGGATAAAGAGGATTAAGGTGACAATCCCTGCTATGATATCGAGATTCCGGGCTTCCATAAATAGTACTTGGGGAGGAAGCTGGTATTGTCATTTTCTGTCAAATATGGAAAAGACAAGAATCTATGTGCGATTGGAGAAGTGAACGATGACTGAGGAGGAGAGGAAACAGGTTACCGAGCGGCTTACGTACGCGGTCGAAGAACTGGTGCACTACATGGACCCCCGCCTCATCCCTGAAGTGGGAAGCAATCTTGTGTACGCCCTGTCCAGAGCTCGGGAGGTGGGAGATGTAGCTGGGGTGGAAGGAAGAATTGTTCGGGTAAAAGGGGAAGTTCATCCCGTCGGCCCAATCGAATTCGGGGCAAGTTCCCACGTCGCACGCCTTGTGCTCACCGCCATGAAATACGATCCTTCGACCCGCAGTGCGATGAACATTCGTTTCTCTGTGCAGATTCTTGCGATAATTGAAGAGATGATGCTCGAGGTTTGCGAATTTGATAGAACCAGAGAGCCGCCGGGTATCACGACTATGGACTGGGGGGTTGCTTTCTGCTGCAAGAAGGGGGTGCCGGACGTGATCTTTGACCGGGGAGCGAAGGGAAAAGAGGCAATGATCCGGATCTTAGGGCAGGAACCCCATACAGTCGCGCAGATGGTTGGAAGAATCAGCAGCCGATGCCCCGAACATCACTAACAGAGATGACGACCCACGTCTTCTAGGAGGATTCACCACAATATTCTTAAACCGTGGGTACGAATTATTGTAACACAATCTGTTCGAGAAGACACCATGGGAATAAAACCGACGTATATAAAGACCTTGGGAGTAGAGCTGCTCTCAAAGCATGGGGATAAATTCACGGATGATTTCGAAGCAAACAAGGTGGCCGTAAGTCAGGTTACGGTGATGGAGAGTAAGAGGGTTCGGAACCGTGTCGCTGGTTATATCACGAAAAAAGTGCATACCCGAAAACCCTCGGCATAACCTTTTCTCCAATATAGAAGATAGCGATAGGATCAGCTCACTTCCACAGATACTGTGAGGGTATAAGGCCCACTCATTCAGTGATCTTCTTCCCCAAACAGTTATTTCGCGGCCATCTCATGGAGATCCTTTCTATATCAGACGACACGGATACGGTCTTTTTTGCCGATTTCATTATTCTCTCGGGCATGATTCACAAATATATAAATAGCACGAATTAGCAGAATTCTTGTGGTGTGAAAATGTTTGAGGGAGTACTCCCGGCAATCATAACCCCGTTTAAAAGAAATGACCGTTTGGACCTCGATATCGAGGGTTTGCGGGCAAATATCGAGTTCCTTCTTTCAAAAGGCGTGCATGGCATCGTACCCTGCGGATCCACTGGGGAATCTGCGACATTGACGTTCAACGAGCATGAGAAAGTGATAGAGGCCACCGTCGAAGTGGTCGATGGAAAAGTTCCAGTGGTTGCAGGTACCGGGTCCAATAATACTGCAGAAGCTGTGGTTCTCACCAAAGCCGCGAAGGACTTGGAGGCTGATGGAGTGCTTGTTATCAGTCCCTATTACAACAAACCCAATCGTTCCGGATTGATCAAACACTATACCCGGCTTGCCGATCTCGATATTCCGGTCATCGTGTATAATGTACCGGGAAGGACCGGACAAAATCTGGATCCGACCCTTGTAGCAGAACTAGCAAAACACCCTAATATTGTAGGTATTAAAGAGGCAAGTGGGGATATATCTCAGATCTCCAAGATTATCGAGATGACGCGGGATGAAGAATTTAAGGTAATTTCCGGTGATGATGGGATAACTTTCCCAGTCCTTGCTCTAGGTGGTGTTGGCGTGATCTCCGTTGCCGCTAATGTGGAACCGGCAAGGATGGCGGCGATGTATGAATACTATCGAACCGGACAGATCAACAAGGCACGGGACAGTCACTTCCAGCTCTCTCCGCTATTCCGCTCCATGTTCATCGATACCAATCCCATTCCCGTTAAGAAGGCCATGGAATTGCGCGGACATGCAGGGGGGCCGCCCCGCCTTCCTTTAGACGAATTGGACAAGGAGAAGACCGCTCAGTTACAGAAGGTGCTCCAGACGTATGATTAATGTTAAAGTATAGTCTACGGTTACATTTAAAAATTTTTACGACAATTCTTCTGTTAAATAGGGAAATATAGACACAATGACCTTCTTTCTAAATCTGTGATGCCTTATTTGATGCATTCCATCGGCATATTTTGCATAAAAAAGGGAATCGAAATTTTATTAGTTCGCAGAAATAGTGCAGACCAGGGTAACCACCGATAAGAGTGAGTTGAGCATCCCCACTCAATATCATTCTCTGCTCTGAGATTCTTTATTACCGGCGTTACTTCTTATCTCATCTTCATATAAAATTGTTACTCCCACGCTGAAATTATTTCCCATTCTGAGCCTTAGAGGTAGCTTCACCGGGTCGATTATTGTGCAATGAGAAAAAATGAAATACTCAATTTGCGTAGAGTCTTTCATAAAATACATAGTGACTCCGCCTTTGGTGACTATATTGCTCCTTGTCGCCCTTCTTGCGGGTTGCGCAGCACCCCAGCAAGGATCAAACATGTCACCGACAATGTTGCCTCCGACTACGCTCACTACAGCACCTCCTCAGACATCGCCAAGCGGCAGCTCCTCAGTTCCAGGACCTACCCAAACAATGCCTGCAGACAAGAGTGTAACGGTTGATGTTGTAAGAGACCAGATTTTTCCAACCATCACCCTCACATTTCGTGGGGGGAAAGGGCAGTTCCAGGTTCGAGATATTGATTTTCGGGTCACTAGATCCGATGGTGTAATTGAAACAAAGAAGCTGGGGCATAATGTTGGTGATACACCCACCTTCGATGGAACAAGAGGAAAGGATAGAGTGGAAGTTACTGTCACCCTAGTTACCAATGAACAGTATAAAATTATTGATGCTCTTTATGACTACTATGCCCATGCATGATAACCCCATTCCTGCTTTCTTTTCGTATTTGCGATTTCGCTTCTGAGTAATTCCGTCTGGATGAAAAGCATGAAAAGAATGCGGAAGGGAGTAAGCCGTTCACGATAAATAAGCATGTTAAGGAAAAATTGGATAAAATAGAAATGGAAATTTAATGAAAAGGATTAATAGTGTTTAAATTATAAAAATGATATTTAATTAAAAAATAAATCCAAATCATTATATAATTTTTTAATTTGACTAATAGAAATATTTAAGTATAATTTTATATATTTGATAATACTAAACACTAAATCATGAAGTATCGG
>JAJRCP010000118.1 GCA_028678885.1 Methanomicrobiales archaeon | reverse complement strand
CATCAATAGTCCGGTAATAATTCTCCAGTTTCCTCAAAGGGATTCTCTCTCCCAATAGCCCTAAGACCGTTAGAGATCTCGCTAAAGAAATGTTTAACCACTTGTCTGTTGACAGGGTTTGTTGGGCTGCCCCTGATGACATAGATTTGATCGAGAGGAGTCTGTCCCTTGCTGGGAATTTCCTCAATTTTAATTTGGTTCTCCTCTGAAATGACGTAGATCTTAACATTAGGAGATCCTTGTTTCATTTTCATTGCTGTAAATTGTGCCTCGCTAAACATGGTTTTATCAATATACGTTACATTCAATGGCGATGATTGGAATTATGACGTTGTAATGATTCTCTGCAATGATAATATCGAACCTTTTTCCAATACAAAAATCGATGTCTTTAGTTTTAATTACGGGCCTACCTTCACCATCCAATGATATTCCCGCAAAAATGTTTTTGTTAAAAAAATCAAGACTCAAAGATTCAATTTCAGGGACATCTTTGAATAAAAACCACAAAATTCCTCTAGAATTGTGGTCTAAATTTTGATTGGGACGTGATTTTAATCCCGAACTCTCTTTTAATTCGGTCAATAAATTGGTCAACATCTCGCAGGTATCTGTCAAGAAGAATTACTTTTTCATCAATATTTTCTTCAGAAATTCCAGTTATCGTTATTTGCTGACTCTTGTAGGGCTCATAAAATTGTTCCCTAAATCTAATAAACTCCTCAAAAATTCGTTGATATTTATTGCCCCTATTGTTACGAGATTTTGTGATAAGATTTCTTTCATGATAAAAGTAGTAACTTACCATGCTCCAATTTACTATTACAGTAGTAATACGTTTCCGAAAGTCCCTTACTATTGCTTCCCCTTACTCGAATTCCTTTAAGAACCCCTTCAGGTCGGTCTTGTACCTCTCATACGCCCTTCTTCCCTCCTCCGTTAGATTCACCGCCGTCCTTGGATACCGCTTCACAAACACCCTCTCCACCTTCACATATCCTGTCTTCTCCAACCTTTGGATAAGGGCTCCTTAGTTTCTACTGGTTGATACGATTCAGGCAGTTGAAGATAGAGCCCTTTTAGTTTTGGGTAGGGTTACCCCACCCAAGACTCTATTTACAGCCGCTTGATATTCGATATACCGGAAGCACCAATCAGCCCGATACCTATGATACCGATCATCGCGGCAACTCCGGACTCGATGATATCTAAAAACAGGAGGGTAGCCGCCGACAATGCGATACACAATCCAACGATAAACAGGATTTTGTTCATGAGTGTACCTTCAAATTCTTTAAACGGCTTATATCATTTAAAGGCAACTGAAGATAGATTCCTTCTAAACTATTATTTCCTCTTTTTTACATCACCTATACTTTCCTTCACTCGAAATTGAACAATCCTTTTCACTAAGTCGTAGGGAATTGGTTTATCTAAGGGAAATTGAACAGAACCTTTCGCATGTTTGTAGGGAGCTAAATCTTTCTCAAAAGCCTCGATTCCGGAAGCAGTTGGGTAGAATCCAATATGATGCTCAAATGCTGCGAAATGTACTAAATTGCCGTTAAGTTTGAACGTAGGCATTCCATAGCTTATCGCTTCTACGGCTCCGGGTGCTTTCTCGTGGATAATTGTCCTTAGTTGCTCCAAGATTTTCTGAACCGCTGGAGGAAAGCTCTGGATATACTCATCGATGCTCTTGAATTTTCTGTTGGAGGTGTTCATATCTTGAAAAGATGTATAAGGAGTAAAATTTATTTAATCTTGAAATTGCCGTTTGTTAATTCGACGGTTACTGGCCACACGGCATTGCATGCGTCTAACGGCAACACTCGCTGGCCGAGTCAATACATGAGTGAAAATATCGGACTGACCATCTGTAAATTTAAACGCAGATCCATCTCCAACGGCACCAATATACCCGAGAGGCGATGTTGTATCGGTAATGATGCCCGCCCAACAAGCAGTATACCATCAACCTTTAAGTAAACGATATCTCCAGAATACGTTACTGTCTTTGGCCAATCGGGTGTATTAAATCGATAGTGGTAGGTAAAATACCCATTAGCATTGTTCAATGTATCAATCTGATACGCGGTAAAGGAAATACTACTTTTTGTAGCAACTCCGGGATAATAGAAACTCCCTCCACTCGTTGACTGGTATAAAAGCAGCTACTGGCATTATTAATAGAAGGAGCGTGAGCAATCCAATTCCGAATGTAAGTTCATATTTCTACTCCCTTCCGACTCATCGCACCATAGGATGATAACTGATAAAAGCTAACCAGCAACGGTTGGAATACTGGATTCACGGGCAACGATATCGCACTTGTTCTCCATGATCCAGTCTTTAAGACGCAGGAGATCTTTCTGCGTCCGTTCGAACCAGTCCGTCAGGACATGATCTTCCTGGTCGAAGATGGTTGCCACGATGAATTTCTTGTGGATATCCAATCCACAGGCTTTATTCCTATAGTTCCATAACCACTCCAGTGTGGACAGAATAATTGCCCTCTTAGTCCAATTTGGTATCCGTGTTCGGTGACGCAGTACGGCCTTCGATAGCAATGTAAGGTTAGTTTCGGTTTCAGGATCGAATCCTTAAAAGCTATCAACCTCTTCTGTCCACAAGTAACAGATGCACCCAAGGGAAGAAACCAATTTTCATCCGTCAGGCCTGAAGGAATGAGCCTTCATCTGCGTTTCGGTTGAATCTAACCAATATGGGGTTTTTGAGATTTTCTACAGAGCCTACAAATTCTATTTATTGGTTGAAGTCTTTTATGCAATTCCCAGAACATAATTTATCTACATGGGAGACACCATTTTTCTTTACCGCTTCTGGAACGCAGAAACGGAATGCTGTCCCTATGAAGAAAAAAATGAGGTCTAATACCGGAAATGCAGAAATCTTGGAAGAACGAATATCTCAAATAGAGACGGAACTGGCCTCCCTCCGCGACGAGAATGCGAGACTCAAGGAGGCTCACGTGGAATGCAGGTCTGTCGAAGACATTGACGCAAAAGAACGTCTGCGCCTTTTTGATGTCCTGGAGACACTTCCCATCTATATCTGCCTTCTCTCAGAGGATTACCATATACCCTTTGCCAACCGGTATTTCCGAGAGACCTTCGGTGAATCTCACGGACACCCTTGTTATAAGTTTCTGTTCAATCGTACCGAGCCCTGTGAGACCTGCGAGACTTATACCGTAATGAAGACGAGGAAACCTCATCACTGGTTTTGGACCGGTCCCAACAGGAGAGATTATGATATCTACGACTTCCCCTTCACGGATTCGGACGGTACTTTCCTAATCTTGGAGATGGGAATCGACATTACAGACCGGAATATCGCAGAAAAAAAGCTCAAACAAACCCTTGACACACTCGAAGCACGTGTTGCAGATAGAACCCGTGAATTGGAGACATATTACGCAAAACTCCAGACAGAGATGGAGGAACATTCCAAAACCGATATGGCACTCCGGGAGACCGGGCAGTATCTCGATAACCTAATTAAATATGCCAATGCCCCGATCATCGTCTGGGATCCCCAACTCCGTATTACCCGGTTCAACAAGGCGTTTGAAGAGTTGACCGGAAGGGAAGCATCCGAAGCCATCGGACAGTCCTTGGAGTTCCTCTTCCCGAAGGAGAAGACCAACACCGCGATGGACCTTGTACGAAAGACCATGGGCGGGGAGCTCTGGCATGTTGTAGAGATTCCCATTCTCCATGCCGATGGAACGGTCAAGACGGTTCTCTGGAATTCGGCGACCTTATATGAGAATGATGGAAAAACCGTCCGGTCGGTCATCGCCCAGGGACAGGACATCACCGAGCGCAGGCAGGCGGAGGAAGAAGTGCAGGAGCATATGGCGAACCTCAAGAGAAGTAACGAGGATCTGGAACGGTTTGCCTACATTGCCTCGCATGATCTCCAGGAGCCACTCCGAAACGTGGTGAGTTTCTCCCAGCTCCTCTCCAGGCGCTACGCAGGAAAACTCGATCCGGATGCGGACGAGTTCATCAGCTATATTGTGGAAGGGGGAAAGAGGATGCAGTCGCTGATCAGCGACCTCCTCGACTACTCACGGGTAAACACGCGAGCAAAACCCTTTGAACCGACCAATTGTGAGGATGTGGTGGAGAAGGTTATGCAGAATCTCTTCTTTGTTATTCAGGAGAGCAATGCGACCATCGAAACCACTCCCCTCCCCGTCCTAAATGCCGATCCCACTCAGCTAGAGATGGTCTTCCAGAACCTCATATCGAATGCCATCAAATTCCGCAGGGACGAACCGCCCTTCATCCACATCTCTGCGGAACGATCTGGTGATATCTGGACTTTTGCGGTACGGGACAACGGGATAGGGATCGATCCTGCCTTTCAAGAACGGATCTTTGAGATCTTCCAGCGGTTACATACAAGGGACAAATATCCCGGGACGGGTGTGGGGTTGGCGATTGTAAAGAAGATCATCGAGCGACACGGGGGACGAATCTGGGTGGAGTCTGAGGAAGGGAAGGGATCGACCTTTTATTTTACCCTTCCTGCTTCATCCTAGAACGTATTCGTGTATCGGAATTCATACCTCTCCATTCCTCAAGAATTTTATTGTAGCAGGTTGAATGAAAGACAAAAAGGCCTTCATCGTTTAAGAAAATCCGCCATTTTTCGCTACCCAATATCTTTCCTTTACAATGGTCACAATATCCGTCGATTTCCAGGTTTATAGGAAAATCAAAAATCTCTTCCGATTGTGATGGTTTAAACCTACGTGTCAACGCTCAACAACCCTAGAATTCTCTCACAAATCACCCCCATTATGAGGAGGTGGAAAATAAAGATAACGACGTAAATATTTGAGGGTGCAAATCCAACCAGTCTAGTTCTATTACGAAATGGGCATGCCCCGATTCAATCGTTCGTGATAGCACGTAAAATAATCTGAGCGGCAGTCTTCCCATCCCAGATTATTTCCCCCAGCCAGACATCAGCTAAGATATTCTGACCATCAAACCGGATCAGATGGATCTTTGGGATTGTCATCTTGGCTCCCAGTAACGCCTGATCTAACTTCTGCCGCATACTTTCCCTTTCATCCGAAGAGATCAAGCTTCCCACATCTTTTGCGAAGAGTTGTTCGTCATTACTAGCCCCAAACAGGCGCTGGCCTGCGGGGTTAGTATAAACGATCTTTCCCTTCTGTTGAACCATAATGGCATCGGGGGACCAATCTGTCAAGTACCCGTACCTCCCTTTCACTTTTTTGGAGATCTTCCACGCTCTGCTTATAGTGGGCATCTATTGGACGCTCGGAATGTACGATACCGTCGTACTATTTGAAGCCCCGAACGAAAAAGTAGCAATGAAAATGGCCTTAAACCGGGCGGACCGGATGGATATTGAGACTCTCGTGGCCGTATCGGCGGAAGACGGGAGTCCAGCAGGACCGGCCTGACCGGGGTGCAGGATATGTTGGGTTCGGTACTGGGATATTACATATTCAGCAATATCAGCCAATTTCATGGGCATATCCTGGTGGATACGTAATAGGATTGTTGTCATGTCCGGGCAACAACACATCGCGATGAGCACGGCATCAGTTGCCGTTTTCGTCCGTTTAACCAATTGAATTCTTGACAGACTCGAGTTGAATTGGGAGGTACTTCAATTGGATAACATTCGTACAGCGCCCTGGATGGTGGTGTCTTGCAGTGGAGGTCTATGGCACCAAAGGACAATGTCGCCCATTTTAAGACAGGGCCAAACAGTCTATTAACGACGGAGACTTGGCAAGAGCTGCGGAATTCGTCACACAGGGGTTGCAACAAAGCGGGGGGCATCCCAAATGGTCCCCGCTTGTTGATTCCATGTCATCCCGTAAAGGGGTCTATAATTCGACCGAATAACGTTCTTAGAAAATAGCAGACCTGCAATACTCTTGTGTCGGCTTTGTAGATCACAATTCCTTCATGAGCTTCAGGGCACAGAAATCCCCGCACATGGTGCATGGACCATCATTTGGTGCTGAATTCAGCAGCGCCTCTCCATCAATAGCGTACTCGACCTGACCCCTCCAGTCAAGCAGGGAACGTTTAACTGATAGATCCTTGTCAGGCTTCACGAGATTATACTTCATGGTATCACCGATATGTGCAGCGATCTTAAATGCGATCAGCCCTTCTTTTACCTGCTCCGGACTGGGTAGCCCAATATGTTCAGCAGGGGTGATATAACAGAGATAATCCGCCCCGGCGCCACTGGCGATACTGGCACCCACACACCCTGCGATATGATCATGCCCCACAGCGATATCTATGGGCAATGGGCCGGCGACAAATAACGGTGCATGTGAATGAGATTTATACTGTCTCACGTATGATGCAATCCTGTCAGCCCTGACATGCCCTCCCACCCCTTCGACGATTACTTGCACATCCTGTTCATGTGCCTGTTTTGCCAGTTGAGCATTCAGCATCAACTCCTCTCTCTGGGCCGTATCCATGATGTCGTGAATGCATCCACTCCTCATACTATTCCCGAGTGAGAGGACTATGTCGTATTCTTTGAGAATCCTTAGTATTTCGGAAAAATGTTTTATAAAGGGATTTTCCACCTGGTTACGCAGCATGTATCTGATAGTTATTGCCCCTCCTTTGGAGACAACTCCCATGACCCTGACCTCAGATTTCAAGGTGTCAACAATTCTTTTAGTAACGCAGTGAAGGACGACCGAGGAGATACCTTCCTCTGCCTGCTGTGTAATAGTGGCGATGATATCCTCTGCTGTCATCGTGTCGATGCCATTCTCTGCGGCGGTCTGATAGATCGGCACCGTAGTGACAGGAACGGTCGTCATTTCAAAGATCCGTTTACGGATACTGGAGATATCCCCTCCCATGGATAGATCCGTTATAGTGTCAGCTCCGTATTTTTCGGCGAGTATCGCCTTTTTCATCTCCTCTTCGGGATCGATCCTGAAAGGCGAAGTTCCGATGTTTACGTTCACCTTTGTTCTCAAACCCCTCCCGATGCCCACTGCTGTATCGTTCCTGCACATGATCACGGCTTCGCCCCGCGCAACATGACGCAGCAGAGATGCACTGGTTATTCCCTCCGTCTGTGCGACAACCTTCAGGTGCGGGGTGACGTCACCTTGTTTTGCGAATTCGAGTTGCGTTTTCATACGTGTGCTAGATCTAAATGGAATTGAGACATATTTCAAAGGCATCGACTGTCATGTCCATCATAGTCATCCGGTTTTTCATCATCCTGTGGTATCAATTACTCTCACTCCTTCATCAGCGAAGAAAAGGACTGGCTCTCGTTACGAACCAACCGATGCGGGCAAATTACATCTCGGCGAAGCCCTCCATGCGGTTATACTATAGGAATAACGTGCATATATCGGTGCGGGCTAGGAAGGAACAATGCATCGGATAATCGATTGGAACGAGCTCTGGAAGGCGATACACGCAGGGTCTCCCGAACGGTCCAGGAAGGACCAGGATCCCGCCACTGTGTGGGGCAGGCGTGCAGCTGCCTATCACCGGTTTACCTGCGAGGGAGACAGCGCGACAGAACAGGAACTTGCTATGCTCGACCTGCGGCCGGGCGACACTGTCCTCGACGTCGGTGCCGGGACCGGAAGGCTTGCGGTGCCCATCGCCCGCAGCGTTGCTCAGGTGACCGCGCTTGACCCCTCTGGAGGCATGCTCTCCATCCTGAAGGAACGAATGGCAGCTGAGGGGAGAAACAACTACTCCACCATCCAGATGAAATGGGAGGACGTCCTTATCGGCCGGGACCTTGAACCTCACGACCTGGTTATCGCAGCATTCTCGCTCGGATTCTTCGATCTTGGTGCCGCCCTGCGAAAGCTTGATGCTGCTAGCTGGCGCGCCGTCTACCTGTTCTGGCATGCCGGGGAGTGGCGAAGCCGAGAAGAGATGGAGCTTTATCGAACGGTCTTTGGGGAGGAGGTCGCCATGCAGAAAGGATACCCGGACTACATCTTTCCTGTCAATATTCTCCATGATGCGGGGATCTT
>JAJRCP010000117.1 GCA_028678885.1 Methanomicrobiales archaeon | reverse complement strand
ATAATTATATATATTATATAGGCTATACACACAATTATAATAGGATCTGGTACTGATGATGTCTAAATGGAAAGAATCTCGAGAAACATGGACTTACCAGCGCAAGGTAACACCCTGTACACGATGCGGTCACCCTGTACATCCTACCCTCGCAATCAACCAAGAAGGAAAGATTTACTGTTCGGAGTGCGTGAAGGCGATGTCCCTATCATCTAATCTCGATGATCTGGAGCCTCGGGAAGGGGAGTCCATGGATGAATGGCTCGTACGATGGAAACTATACCGAGAGCATTGCATCGATGATCAGTTAGCGAAAGTGCCATCGGGTCCTAAAAAGAAGGTCCGTTTCCGCTTGCAGGCTTAACCTTTTTCACGCAGTCTACCTAATAAATAATTATTCTGCTTTAAACATCTCATACGTCAGTAATAATTTTTGGAGCAGTTTTCATGGATGAGGAGAAAAAGGATGAATTAAATGGGAAGGTGTTATCACTCAAGGATCTCGTCTCCTACCAGCAAGGTACGGTTGCCAGCCGGATGATCATCAATAAACCTGCTGGGAGCATCACCATCTTTTCCTTTGATGAGGGAGAAAGGCTGTCGGAACACACGGCACCATTTGATGCGGTTGTCACCATATTGGACGGCGAATGTGAAGTATGGCTTAAGGGAGAGACGTTTTCATTACATGGGGGGGATAGTATTATTTTTCCGGCGAATGCCCCCCACGCCCTGTCGGCTGTCACCCCCTTTAAGATGATGCTCACCATGATTCGTGGGTGAGGATCAATGGCGGAGGACAAAGAAGGAAAATATTGCACGGTCTGCGGCGGGGTGGTGCCGGATAGCATAAAGATACGAAAGATTGTCATTGAAGGAAAAGAGATCGGGATCGATCAACTGGACATGATCCTTACCCAAGTTCAACGGCTTATGCTCAGTAATGAAAACCGGATTATGGATGAAATCCTCATCCGAGTAAAGGTCTTCAATTATATCCCTACCAAAAAAATTACCGCCTATCGAGAAGCTTTTCTTACAGAGTATCGAAAAATGGATTTCAGAGGGAAGATAGGATAACGAGTTTCCCGCCTATAGAAGAACTTTTTCCGGGCCAGCACATATGTGATGAAGAAATGATTCATGAACTCTTCTTACAAACGGAATTTTCTCTGTTTTTCCTGCATTTCTTCAAAGGGCATCAGTCCGTATCCATGGATTTGTCCATTCGCATCAAGCCCGATATCAAGATAGAGTTCGAATTCGGGATGGATGAGGATAAGAAATGCCGGATCTGCTCCCTTCTCAACAAATCCCAGTTGTTTCAGTGTTTCCAACAGGACTGATGGTGTGTTGCTCTCATAGCAATCAAACAGGGATTCCACACTTTCCGTAATATCCTGTCACTGCTTCCTGTTCATGGGTACTGTCCCACCTCCGGCCCAGATAGATTCGAGTGCATTTTTTCCACACATATCGATTCTACTATTGCCAGTCCCTTCCCTTACCCATACATCCTATCTTTCCAAGAAGTGGATTATTCGTCGCCATTCACCGCCCAGTTCTTGGGTATTCCCTCCGGGATCTCGAATTTCTCCCCCTTCGTTGGAATATTCCAGATAGTCCAATGGGTGAATTCTCCTAGAACGTCCATATCATACAGAATTAAAGCGAGTTATGGGCAAGGGATCCTATCGATAACGATCTTCAGTGAGACGTTCTCCCCATCACAAGTGTGTTTTTTGGGAAATGATTTCTTGTCGAATTCAATCGACACAAGGAAATTCCGCAGCGCAGGATCCCTAGTCCTTACCCACCACTGCATGATGTGATATCCACTATATACATTGTACTCAGACGAATAACTTTGAGATACGGGAATCTCCTATTCGATTCAGGAGAGAAAATCTAAGTGAAACTGGATACCTACTTCCTTTTGGTCAGAATAGGGATACGATAATTCCTTGAGGTGGGTGGTTTCTCATCCAACGGTGTAGAAATCTCTCAGGCTGATGACCGTTTCTCTGGTTTCTGCGCTGCTAGGGCAGCTCCCAATGCCCCAGTAATCTGGGGTTCAGAGGGTACAGAAAGGGTTACATCAAGCTCCTTTTCCAGCTCTACCCGCATGCCAGAATTTTTTGCCACCCCACCGACAAAAGCGATGGGTTCCTTTAAGCCCATCCGTCTTGCCATGATCACAATTCTCTGCGCAATATTCACGATGAGACCGGCGGCAATATCTGCTCTGGGGATTCCCTGAGCGCGGAGAGAGATCACCTCTGACTCTGCAAAAACCGTGCAGATGCTGGTGATGGCAGCGGGATGTACAGAGCCAAGGGCAAGACTCCCCAGATCCTCGATTCGTACTTCCAGGGCTTTCGCGGTATATTCGAGGAATTTACCAGTCCCCGCTGCACACTTGTCATTCATCAGAAAATCAATGACTTTTCCCTCTTCTACTACAATAACCTTCGAATCCTGACCCCCCACATCGATTATCCCTCGGACCTCCGGAAAGAAGAAATTTACACCTTTTGCATGTGCCGTGATCTCACTTACTGTTGCATTAGCAAAAGTAACCATCATTCTTCCGTATCCGGTTGCACATATCTTCACGACATCCTCCTGTCGAAGATCCGATGTTGCGAGGAGCTCTTCAAAAAGTGTTTCTGCTGTACTAAGGAAGTCAAATGCCGTGCTGACAATCCGATACCCTGCGATTTCACGATCGAGAAGGATAACCCCCTTCGTGGTCGCAGCACCGGCATCAATACCGATCGTGATCATGAGAGCATCTCCAGGAATGCCTCGACCCGAATTCCGATCTGCTCGATATCTGCATCTCCATAGTCTGACTCTATCGCAAGCATCGGAACCTTCATCTTCTTCAAGGCGTGCTGAACCCGGAATTTTTCGATAGCATACGGATGGCAGAACTGAAGCGTGGAGTAGACCACCCCGTCAACATTATAGTCGGTCACCAAGTCTTTGATGCGGGTTATCCGCTGCTCGTTCGGGGTCATGCAGGCACAAGGAATTTCAAGGTAGCGCTCCGCCAACCCTACCCAGGGATCCTTCTCTTCATCCACCAAGTCCCAGAACGCCCTCGTTCCCGTGCAGCTCTCTTCTGCTACGATTATCCCTCCTTTCTGTTCAATGATATCGGGTACCTTAGTATTTCCAGCAGCATTCGGGCAGCCAGAAAGGAGGATTCGTGGTTTCGATTCTATGTCTAGGACACGAGTCTCTAGCTCATCACAGATCTGTCTTATCCCCTCCTGAAACTGGGCGGGGGAAAGGAAGAATTGCCTCTGCATAACCCGAAGAATTTCAGAACCACGGATAGGTGGCGGGTCCCTTTTCCGAAGATCGTAGAGGCGGTGTAGCAGCTTTCTGGTCTCATTCGCGGATTGGATTTCTCGCCGTAATGCATCGGTTGTGATCGAGTGTCCCGTCACTGTATCCATGAACATTCCGAACTTCTTCAATTCGGAGAGGAAGTAGTCCTTTGCTTCAGGAGTATTCGGTCTCTGCGGAAGATCCAGAACATATGTCTTCCGATATTCGGGAAGGAGCTCGTATGTCTTCTTTTTTGCATCGCATGTTGCCTCTGCAACGATAATATCAACAAGACTGACATGCGAGCAGGCTATCTGGCCCCCGCAGCATGCATCGATGATTGCACCGAAGGATGACTTGACCAGAGGGCAGATGTTCCGCGGCAGAAATTCCTCGGCACGGGGAATTGTATCGGCTTTTCCGCCACACAGGATAATGCGGTCTGCACCTGCCGAGAAGATGATTTCATCAGGAACAAAGAGGCATAGAGTTCCAATGATCTTTACCCCCCTCTTCCTCTCTGCTTCCAGCTGGGTGAGCCGGATTGAATACATATCCTCAAAATATTTTAAGCTGGAGAGGGGGGATGACATGGGGAGTGCACTTGGTAGTACGAGATAGCTATATCTCGCTTTCCACGGTTTTAAGACCCTCGCCTTTTACAGAAATTTCGGATATATAGCTAATCTTTTGCAGTGCAAATGAATAAATAGAAGGATTTTGCTGCATCTCGGAATAAAGCACAAAGCTCGGTATATTCCTGTTCGCCTCCTTTTTATGAAATGATAAACATATATGACAAGGAGAATGTTTGGAACAGAACTGAAAGGCGGGCCAACACAGGACGAAATTCTAGCAATTGATATCGTAAAACTCGGATTGAAAAAAGGCGATATTTTTGCAGATATCGGATGTGGAACAGGAAAAGTTTCTGTTGCCGCTTCGATGATCGCAAAGCAGGTCTTTGCTATTGACAGAAGACCTGAAGCAATCAAACATGCACGAACAGTGATTAGAAAGGCTGGTGTCGACAATATCACTTTTTTCGAAGGGGAAGCCTTGGATTTTTTGACTCGCATCGAAAAGCTTGACTGCGCCTTTGTAGGGGGATCTGGAGAACTAGAAGAAGTGCTGGAAATTCTTGCCCAGAAGGTGAGCGGCTCGATAGTGGTGAATGCGGTACTCATCCATACCGTCGATATCGCAATCTCAAGTCTGAAAAGACTCGGGATATTCAAAGAAGCTCTCCAGGTCCAGGTATCACGATCCCATGCCCTTGGGGAAGGTATGATGTTCCGACCTTCGGAGCAGGTTTACATCATCGTTGGAGGGAGATAGCTACGCTCATCGGGCTTGGGCTCGGACCTGGAGATCCCGAACTTCTCACTCTTCGTGCAGTGAGACTGTTGAAAGAAGCTGATATAGTTTTTGTTCCGGGAAAGATAGCGGAAAAGCTTGTCATGCCCTATCGAAAGCCGGTTCTATTGAAATTTCCCATGACCGACGATGCCAAAGCAATAGAGAGAAGTCTTCTCGCAAACGCTGATGAGATAGCTGCCGCAGCACAAAGAGGGCTCGCAGTATTCGCTCTCCTAGGAGATCCCAATTTTTTCTCCACTTTTTCCCGTTTATGCATGGTGATGGAGGCAAAATATCCTGGTATCTCTTACCGTGCAGAACCCGGAGTAAGTGCTATTACTGCCTGTGCGGCGGTCGCCGGCATCTCCCTTTCCACTAGTTTCATTGTCTCCGATGGTACCGAACCATCGAGCAAAATTCTCCTGAAAGTAAAAAAACCCCGCGAAATGGCACAATTGCTCCGCAAAGAGGGATATGGTGAATTTGTCCTCGTAGAAAGGATCTTCATGGAAAATGAAAAGATATACCATGGGGATGAATTACCCGAATCGAGTGATTATATGAGCATTCTGGTGGCCTGGCGATGAACACTGTGTATATTGTAGGGGCGGGGCCCGGTGACCCGGATCTCATCACCGTAAAAGGGATGGATCTGGTGAAAAGAGCAGACATCCTGATCTATGCAGGATCGCTTGTAGAACCAGAGCTAGTCAGTTGTTCCGATGCCAACATCAAGCTCAATAGCTGGGGAATGCAGCTTGAGGAAATCCTTGATGCTATTGAAACAGGAGTAAAGGCAGGAAAGCTCGTCGTCAGGCTCCACTCTGGCGATCCATCTCTGTACGGAGCAATCGTCGAACAAATTGCCGAGCTCGAAAAGCGAGGTATCCTGGTCGAGATTATCCCGGGGGTCTCCTCACTTTTCAGCGCGGCAGCAGCGCTACAGACCCAGCTCACTTTGAAAGGAGTTGCCGACACGCTGATCATCACCCGGCCTGCAGGAAAAACTCTCAAGAGGGATGACATACGGGAGCTTTCGCGTTTTGGCGCAACCATGGCGCTCTTTCTCGGAACAGAAAAAATAGAGGATATTATTTCCTATGTCACTTACCCTCCCGAAACACCTGTTGCGGTTGTGTACCATGCCTCCTGGAAAGATGAACTCATTATCAAGGGTACGGTCGCTGATATTGTTGGAAAGGTCCGGAAGGCGGGAGTTGAAAAGTCCGCTCTCATTATTATTGGGCGGGTGGTTGATCCCAAAACGTCGGGCTATATGAGATCGGTGCTGTACTCATGACCGACACGATAGTCATATCCCTGCCCTATTTTTCGGATAAGGCGGAGATAATCGCGCGATTCCTACATGCAGACAGGAGAGAATATACAACAGACGCTTTCGGGGAAGCTTTCCAGAAATACCGAAGGATTGTGGCGATCCTGTCTATCGGAATTGCAATCAGGGCATTATCACCTCTGATACGCAATAAGTGGGAGGATCCAGCAGTGGTCGTCATCAGTCCCGACATGCACTACGCCGTGCCCATTCTTGGAGGCCACCATGGAGCGAACCAGTTAGCAAAGGAGCTTGGTGGTGCTGGTATCGTTCCGGTCATCACCACCGCAACTGAGGTAATGGGGAAGGACTCCGTCGAAGGAATTGCTGACAGAGAGTGTTCTGACATCGTGAATCGTCATTCGACAAGGGCAGTGAATGCAGCAATGCTTGAAGAGGATGTGCCGGTTTACACTATTCCCGGTCCCGCTGTCGTTCTGGTGGGACCCGCGGTATCCGTGCTCCTCCGGAGAGGCGAGTATACGATTGGTATCGGTTGCAGAAAAGGGACACCAAAGGAAGAAGTGATCTCTGCACTCAATAGTGCTTTTTCTGAGGCTTATATCGAACCGCCGATGGTGCTTGCCTATGCAACAACTCTGAAAAAAAAAGGTGAACGAGGTCTGCGAGAAGCAATCTCTCAGCTGTCTGGAAATCTAATCTATATCGATGACCAGACCATCAACGCCCAGGTTGTGCAGAGCTCCTCGAAGGCAAAAAGCCTGGGTCTGCAGGGTGTGGCGGAACCCTGTGCACTAGCATTATCAAAGCATAAAGAGCTCGTGATGGCAAAGAAGATCTACGGGGGAGTTACGATTGCCATCGCACGATGATAAGAACGGGAGACTCTATATTATGGGGACAGGCCCTGGTGATATTTTCCTGTTGACAGAACAGGCGCAGAGGGCGCTCGCGGAGTCCGAGTATGTAATCGGGAACGGGACATATCTAGATTCTCTGGAACCCCTACTAGCAGGAAAGAAAGTACTCCGAAGTGCGATGGGGAGAGAGATCGACAGGGCGAAGAAATCGATCGAGCTAGCACGATTCCACATTGTTTCTTTAGTTTCCGGTGGAGATCCCGGTATCTATGGGATGGCCTCTATTGTCCTAGAGATTCTAGAACACCAAGGAATGGATATCGCATTTGAGATATTACCCGGAATCACTGCTGCACAGGCTGCTGCTTCCCGGCTTGGATCCCCTCTCTCAGGTGATTTCGCCGTTATCAGCCTCTCGGATCTCCTCACACCATGGAGCGTGATTGAGTCCCGCCTTGATCACGCATTCATGATGGGTGTGCCGGTCGTATTCTATAATCCAAGAAGCGGGGGGAGACCGCAGAATCTTTCAAAGGCATTTGATATTGCGCGAAAACATCTGCCTGATAATATTCCGGTCGGTATCGTCCGGAACGCCTATCGCGCTAATGAGGAGGTGCTCGTGACCACCCTTCGGGAGGCGGGGGATAACGTGGAGCGTGTGGATATGCATTCCACAGTTATCATTGGGGGAGGAGAGACAAGAATATGGAAAAGAGGTTCAAATGAAAAGGCAATCATCACGCCAAGGGGATACCACCGGAAATACACATATTGATCATGGTGCCCTGACTCGGGAAGCTAGGGAGATTTCCCGTGAAAGCCGCATAATTGCACGGGAATCCTTGGGCAACCAGACACTTGAAGACCGTATCCGGCAACGATGTTCGATTGCGGTCGGGGACTTTTCTATGGCGGAATTATTGCGGTTTCTCCATGATCCCATCCCTTCCGGAATCAAGGCCTTATCCCATGGGTCCCCTAATCTAACTGACCTCCGGATGGTCGCGGTTGGCATTCAGAAAAACGGCCAACACAGACCTATTCTCTGTGCTCTTGATTTTGGGACAGAGCTGGCTTTTTCTCAGGGGATTACGAGAACATCTGCCGGGTTCATTGCGCTTCGGGAGACATTGGCGGATTCCATTGTCGTCATCGGGAATGCACCATCGGCCCTTCTCTCCTTGTGTGCTATGGTGGAAGAAAGAGTGATACCAGCACTCGTCATCGGCACTCCGGTAGGGTTTGTGAATGCAAATGAATCAAAAAAACTGCTCCGAACCCTTCCACTCCCATCTATATCAACAGAAGGAACGCGAGGCGGAACCCCTGTTGCCGTTGCAGCGATGAACGAGCTGATCGAAATATTCTGCGAGAGAAGAGATGATTAATGATCCAGTGACTGGGTTCATCTACCCAGATAGCTGGGTGAACCGCTGCCCTTCTCCCGAGCTACTGGAGGATGTCCGGCGCGGTCTCGCAGTTCTCACTGCATCCGGTAAAGTATTAAAGAGGGGGTATTCAACTGGCACTACCGCCGCTGCAGCATGCGCAGCGGCTGTTCTATCGCTGGGAGGGGAGGTGCAGAATGTATCACTCGTGATCCCGTGCGGACTCACCCTTTCAATCCCCGTGGTCGGCAAAAATGGGGAGGCCTCTTGTATAAAATTTGCAGGGGATTATGGGGATGATGTAACGGCCGGTGTGGAGATCCTAGCTACAGCTGCTCCTATAAGTAAAGGGATAACTCTGAGGACTGGTATCGGAATCGGGAGATACACCCGCACCACTCTACGGTTTAAGAAAGGAGATCCGGCGATCAGCAAATCTGCCATACAGTGTATCCGTCAAGCCCTTTATGCCGCTATCCGAAACAAAGGT
>JAJRCP010000116.1 GCA_028678885.1 Methanomicrobiales archaeon | reverse complement strand
GCAAAGAGAAGGTAGGTGGGTCTTTCATCCCTCCGGACCAGATAGAAAAAGCCATTAACTACTCTGGAAGAGTTTTCATGAATATCCCGGTTTGTGATATCCATGCCTTGGGAAGAAGAAAAGGAGATGTACGGAAAAGAGATCATCCGGGACCTGTATCGGGAAGGAATGATCCGCACCTGGTACCGGCATAATCCTATGGGTTGGAGACTCATGTCCGGGCTCTGGAGCCCTTTTTATATTCAACTTCGTCCTCTCTCCTGTTTTCCGGCACTACTGCGGAAGGTAGGGAATGCACTGGGAACCCTTATCCGCGAAGAGATACCCGGAGCGAACCGGTGCGTGGGTATCGCGATGGCTGGAATCCCTGTTGCGACCGCTATCGCCCTCATGGAAGGGATCCCGTCAGGATTTACCCGGAAGCTGGAAGGGGTGCACACGCTTCCGGAATTGCACTCCTTCATTGCAACATACGGTGAGCATGCCCTGGTAGAAGGGGTTTTTGAAGAAGGTGACCATCTGGTCCTGATCGATGATCTGGCCACAAAATTCGACAGCAAACTCATCGCACTTGAGCAAGTCAGATCAGAGATGGACCGGCTGGGATCTCCAGGAATTACCGTTGAAAATGTAGCGGTCATTCTGGATCGTGAACAGGGTGCACAGGATGTGGCAGCAACGCACGGGATTCGGCTCCATTCTCTGATTCCCTTCCGGTCAAAGGGGCTATCATGGCTCGCGGAGTCTCTCTCCAGTCAAGAGTACAAGGTTCTTTCCGATTATCTCGCAGACCCAGGAAAATACCAGGACCTGGCTATACAGGAAAAATTGCGGCACATGGCAGTAAAGGAAGAAAAATAGAATCAAGGAAGGTGGGCAGATCAAGTGTTTTCGTGTACCTTCCACCACACGTTCGGATTTTTTCAAGGGGGAATAAGTTCTGGATGCGATGGTTTATCCGCTTTTTTCAACTGAGCAGCTTTCCTGGCAGGATATAAGGGCGGGGATGTAATATCTCTCCACATATTCTTTAACCATCCGGCGGGCCGAGAACCGTGGTGAGATGGATCGAATCGATTCCTTCATCTGCTGAATCCATTGGTGCGGAGTACCGTCTTCAGAGACTGAGTAGTAAAGTGGTACCACATCACGTTCGAGAATCTCGTACAATCTCTGCGCATCCTGGTCATCCGGGGTATCACCTCCTATCACCCAGCCATTTCTTCCGTTGTAGCCCTCAGGCCACCAGCCGGTTGGAATACTCAGGTGAAGCACCCCGTTCATGGCTGCCTTCATGCCACTCGTTCCAGAGGCTTCCATCCCGCGGACGGGCGTATTCAACCAGACGTCGACCCCATGGACAAGCAGCTGGGCAATCTGTTCATCGTAGTCCTCTACAAAGGCGATCCGTCCGCTGAACTCGGGCTGACATGCAAAACGATAGATTCTCTGAAGGATCCGCTTTCCCTCATAATCATCTGGATGGGCTTTACCTGCAAAAATGACCTGGACCGGTCGCCACCAATTGTTCAAGAGGTTTTTCAGGCGTGCTGTATCGGTAAAGAGAAGATCCGCTCGTTTGTATGAGGTAAAACGGCGGGCAAACCCGATAGTTAGTGCATTGGGATCTAGGAGCGTTCCTCCTGCAACAACGTTGATGGGTTCTGCATTCTCCTGTATCCATTTCCATCGCTTGAATTCCCTGATCCGGTTGAAGAGCTGCCGTTTGAGTGCCTGATGCGCTCTCCACAATGACTGATCAGAGACTTCGTGCATGAGCTCCCACAGTACAGTACTATCGTGATCATCAAGCCATCGTGGGTAAAAACGCCCGAGATGTTCATCCAAGGTCAGTTCCATTTTTGGTGCCAACCATGAGGGGAGATGAACGCCATTTGTAATGTATTCCAGGGGAACCCGGCTCTCTTCCATATCAGGCCAGAGCGGATGCCACATTCGTTTCGCTACTCTTTCATGTTCTCTACTCACTGCATTTCGGTGACCGGAGAGTCGTAGGGCCAGTGCGGTCATATTGAAGGTATTCTGCGGATCCATTGGATCCGCACCAAGGCGGAGGAATCCCTCCTTGTCGAGATCCAGCTCAGTGTAATATGACGAAAAATATCTGTCGATCAGTGAGAAAGGGTATCGGTCATGTCCGGCTTCTACGGGTGTATGGGTAGTGAATACACTCGTATCCCTCACGTATTGAAGGGCATTCTGAAATGAGCTGCCCTCCTCCACTCGCTGACGGACCCTTTCGAGAAGGGTAAACGCCGTGTGTCCCTCGTTCAGATGGACAATGGAGTGCTCGATACCGAGGTATCTGAGTACCTCGCTTCCTCCAATCCCAAGAACTAGCTCCTGCTGGAGGCGGCTCTCCAGATTCCCCGTATAGAGGCGGGAAAAGATTGAGCGGTGAGCGGGTTCGTTCATGTCGAGATCGGTATCCATCAGATAGAGTGGGATGCGTCCCACTGCGACTTCCCATACAGCAACATGCATGGCGGGTTCCATCAGAGGGACATGGATCACGAGCTGCTCCCCCGGCTTTACCATCAACCGCGTTACCGGTGCAGCATCTCGGGTGAGTGTTTCCTTGATATCTTCCTGCCAGCCATCCGCATTGATATACTGATGCAGGTAACCCTCACCATACATGAAGCCTACTGCCACCATCGGAACCCCGAGATCACTGCATTCCTTGATGTGATCCCCTGCGAGAAACCCCAGACCACCGGCATAAAAAGGTAGTGAATGGTGGAGGCCATATTCGGCGGAAAAATAGGCGATGGGCAAAAAAGTGGTAGAAGGTACTTTTTCCGCAAACCAGGTGCTTTTCTGGTTCATCTCCCGCGCGAACCGGTCCATCACGATATCATAGTGGCGTAGATACTGGGGGCGTCGGGCTGCCTCCTCAAGAAAATTGGGAGGTATACTCTGGAGCATCTTCACCGGATTGTGCACGCTTTCGATCCATGCATGCACATTCAATTGCCGGAAGAGCATCATCGCTTCCGGCGTCCAGCTCCACCAGAGGTTGTATGAGAGATCGACTAGCCCCGAGATCCTTTCCGGAACATGAGAAAAAAACTGCTCTTTGATATGATCTAGGGGAGCTTCCATTAGCGTCTTCATGGGATGAACATAATGGAGATGACTATTTTAACGTTATTCTTCGTTCGGTGCATACCAGGCAGGAGTCTTCACCAGAAAATGTGGAGCATAAGTAGAGAAAGTAGGGGGAACCCAAAAGTGCTCTTCCGGCACTAATTCAATAAACAAGAAATTCTGTATGGTTTGGTTTGATACCTGATTTGGAGAAGGCTATGAATACGGGAAGATGAATCTTCGGGTTTGTATGAATCCTCATATCTGACCAATCGGGCTCCCCTTAACTATGACATCGACCTGTTCGATAAAAAAGGGAGGATGATGGATGTCCCCCCGAAGGAACCGGGATAATAACAGGGAAAAGCTAACCTCTACTGATTATGAAGCTAGGAGTACTCTTCTCGGGAGGTAAGGATTCCTCGTACGCCTGCTACCGTGCAATGGAAGGAGAGGAGGTTGTCTGCCTGATCACCGTGAGCCCCCGAAATCCCGACAGTTACATGTTTCATACCCCAAACATCCGCTGGACCCGGCTCCAAGCTGAGGCAGCCGGTCTACCTCTCGTAGAAGTAACATCTGCCGGTGAAAAGGAAGAGGAACTGGGTGATCTCAAGCGGGCTCTTTCAACCGCCCGTGAGTCGTACGGGGTTGAGGGGGTAGTTACCGGGGCAATCCTTTCTGTATACCAGGCAAGCCGTATTCAGAAGATCTGTAAAGCACTAGATCTCTGGTGTTTCAATCCTCTCTGGCATGCAGATCAGGAAGAGTACATGGGCCGGCTCCTCCAGTCCGGATTCCGTGTTATCATCTCCGGGGTTTTTTCTGTTCCGTTCGATGAATCCTGGCTAGGAAGAGAGATCGATGAAGGAGTGCTCTCAGATCTTCACCGCTTCTCCCGCAAGTATAGCATCACCCTGACTGGGGAAGGTGGAGAATATGAGACTTTCACCTGTGATGCCCCCTTCTTT
>JAJRCP010000115.1 GCA_028678885.1 Methanomicrobiales archaeon | reverse complement strand
TTTTTTGAAAAAATAAACTCTGTAGGAGTAAACCCGATAGCGATTTACGATCTGGATCGCATCCTAGAGGGCATGGTAATCAAGAGTATCATGCGAGGCCTGTATTCAGTAAAGGATGTATCCGTATATCGGAAGATACGTTTTTTATCGATCGTGGAGTGAGTTTTTTTTTGATTTCCGATAGGATAAGTGATGTAAAAAGTTGGTACCAGGCAAAATTTATGAACCAGTACGATCTATACGATACCATGCGGGAGTTTTCCGGGTGCGAGATCTCACCCCGACGCAGTGAATACCTGAGCTATATTCTGGAGAAGGGGGGAAGCATTAAACCAAAAGATCTTGCTGACCATTTTCAGGTGGATCCTTCCACAATCACCAAGGCAGTCGGCCGGCTTGCAGATTCCGGTCTCGTGTATCATACGCCCTATCAGGGCATTTCTCTCACTGACAGCGGAAGGCAGTATGCAGAATTCCTGGTGCGCCGCCATCGTATCCTTGGCCTCATCTTGTGTAAATATGGCCTTTCACGGGAAGAGGCATGCCGGCAGGCGCTGCAGATGGAGGGATCACTTCCCCGTACCTTCGTAGATAAGATGTGTGCGTCCCTAGGACATCCAAGGAAGGGCATCTGTGGAGACATTCCGTACGATATTTCCTGCTGTTCAAGAGAGACCCGACCGGGGGAAAGGGAGAGGGAATGAAATCCACTCTCATACTCTGCCTCTGTTTCCTGGGGGTGATGCTGTGTGCAGGTTGTATCCAGGAATCTACTCCCGAGAGAGAGAGCAAGGTCAGTGTCGCTGTGGGAATTCCACCTCTTGCAGAATTTGTTGAGGCAGTGGGCGATGATTGGGTCCAAGTAACGGTGATTCTTCCTCCCGGGGCGAACCCTCATACCTATGAACCTACACCGGCACAGATCGTGGAGATCAGCAAGGCAGATCTGGTCATCGCAGTGGGTTCCCATCTACCGTTTGAAGATCAACTTCTTACACGCCTCAGCGAACTTCGGACGGGACAGATGGTGGTAAACACTTCCGAGAACATTGTCCTGATCGACCGAGATCCGCACGATTGGCTCACCCCCGATAACGCCAATGTCATGGTGAGCACCATCACAACCGCTCTGTGCACCAAGGACCCCACCCATTGCGGGACTTTCCTCTCCAACCAGGACGCATATCAGAAGGGACTGAACGAAACGGACACTGAAATCCGGAATACACTCTCCACCGCCCGTCTTACCACCTTCCTAGTAGTTCATTCCGCCTGGCGATATTTTGCCCAGGACTATGGAATGACCGAGATTGCGATAGAGGAGGAGGGAAAAGAACCTTCCGCATCGCGACTCGCCAAGCTCGTGGAAACCGCCCGCGATGAGGACATCCGGGTGGTGTTCGTGGAGCCACAGTTCAGTACACGGGAGGCAGAGATCCTGGCACAGCAGATCAACGGAACGGTGGTGAGATTGGACGACCTCGCCCGCGATTACCGAGCAAATCTGGAACGGGTCGCCCGGGCTCTTGCAGAGGCATAAGCATGGCTGCTATTATCGAACTCAAAGGGATCTTTGTAAAGCTAGGAGGAAGGAGCGTATTGGAAGACGTAAACTTCACCGTCGAATCGGGAGATTTTTTTGGATTGATCGGTCCTAATGGAGGAGGGAAGACGACCCTGATCAAAGTTATCCTCGGCCTTATCAGGCCCGAACAAGGAGACGTGCTTGTAGAGGGTGAATCTCCGCAATCAAAACGACACATTCTCGGATACGTCCCTCAGTACCGCACCTATGATTTCACCTATCCGCTCACCGTAAAGGAAATGGTTCTTTCGGGCCGTCTCGGTCTGATCCGGGGTCCATTCCGAAAATTCCGGGAGCAGGACCAAAGGAAGGCAGAGGAAGTGATGGTATTGATGGGGATCGAGAATCTGGCTGCACGCCCCATCGGAGAGCTATCGGGAGGTCAGCAACAGCGGGCTATCATCAGTCGTGCCCTTGTCTCCGAACCTCATGCACTCTTGCTGGACGAGCCCACCACCCACGTCGATCCACGTATGGAGGAAGAGTTCTATGATACCTTGGAATCGTTGCGGAAACGGATGGCGATTCTCCTCGTATCGCACGACTTGACTGCCATCTCCATGCATGTGAACAAAATCGCCTGCCTTAATCGCCGTCTCTACACCCACGGTACCAAGGAGGTCAGCGAAGATATGCTTTCGGCCCTCTATCACTGTCCAGTCGATCTCCTTGCCCACGGTATCCCGCACCGGGTGCTGCGGACCCATGAGGAGAAGTCATGATCCCCCTGCTCGAGTTTGAATTCTTCAGAAATGCTCTCATCGCAGGAATTCTTGCGAGTGTCGCCTGCGGGATCATGGGCACCTATGTCGTGGTCCGGAAGATGTCTTATATCAGCGGAGGAATTTCCCACGCTGCGTTTGGGGGAATTGGGCTGGGATATTTTCTGGGCTTTGACCCTATCCTGGGGGCAATCCTGTTCTCGCTCTCCTCTGCCATGGGAATCGGGTACATCGGCATGAGGGGTTCCCGTTCCATCGACACCCTTATTGGGGCGCTGTGGGCATCTGGGATGGCCCTAGGGGTCCTCCTCATCGCTTGGACCCCTGGCTATGCTCCCGATCTTTTCAGCTACCTGTTCGGGAATATCCTCCTCGTTCCTTTCCAGGATCTCATCCTGATGGGAGCACTGATTCTCCTCATTGTCGGATCCATTCTTCTGTGGTACAACGAATTCCAAGCGATCAGTTTTGATGACGAATACGCGACCATCTGCAACCTTCCGGTACAGATCCTGCAACTCTACCTTCTCTCGCTGGTCGCCCTCACGGTCGTCATGCTCATCCGGGTCGTGGGTGTCATTCTCGTGATCGCACTCCTCACCATCCCGGGGGCAATCAGCAGGCTGTTCACCTCCCATCTATATACCATGATGCTGGGCGCGATAGTCATCGGTGCCCTCTGCACGCTAGCCGGAATGGCTGCTTCTTATACGATCAATGCCCCCTCCGGGGCAACTATCATCCTCATCGCGGCCCTCGCATACGGTGGGGCGATCGGGATAGACCGGATTCGATCGGGTTCCCAAGGAAAAGTACGATGACTGGACAGGGTCTAGTGATTGCGGAAAAAGATCTGGACCGGCTCGAACACTCTCTCCGTCACTTAGCTCTCCCGGTCCCGCTTCAGAACATCATCGAATCCTATATCGAGAAAAAAGTTGGGAAGAAATGGGACGACCCGATTGTACTCGAACGTATGCGCACGGCGATCGCTGCCCAGAAAAGAGACTATTGGAAAGAAGGGTCGCAGCGGCAGATCCGGTATCGCACCGGCTACAGCGTGATCGCCTACCTTGCCTACCACCTGCCGGTATTCTTCGGTCAGTTCCAGCATCTTCTTCTTCGGCTTACACGGGACGGCCTGTTGCGAGATGAAATAAGGATACTGGATGTGGGATCTGGACCGGGTGTGGTTCCCCTTGCGATCACCGATTTCTTCCGCAGACTAGGTCATGGAATGGTGTCCATCCATGCCCTGGAAGGTTCGGATGAGCAATATGAGGCCTATCAGTTCCTCGTCCCGGGGTTTGCGAAGGAAGTTCCAGGTATTCGCATTGAAACACCAATCCAAGCAGATCTTACCACCATCAGCGATACCAGGCTTCCTCGAGGGAATGATCTGGTTATCTTCTCTAATGTTCAGAATGAGATGTCTCCATCCATCACGGAGCAAAGAGCGGCAATGATTCTGCACCGGTATGCGGAATGCCTCTCAGATGAAGGTACCATGGTAATTATGGAACCCGCAGATCTTGCGAATGCCACGCATTTGAGGAGAATATCGCTCGCGACTACCTCTTCGGGGGCGCTCTCCCTGTATGCTCCCTGCACATTTCTCTGGGGGCGGAGGTGTGCAACCGATCGTTGCTGGAGTTTTGTTTCCTCAGGTGATATCCAGCCCCCACGGGTTATGGAAGCGCTAGCGCAGGGTCCACACGGGTATCGGTTCCTCAATGTGGATATGAAGGCGAGCTTTGCCCTGCTGAGAAAAGACGGACGGACGAGGTGCCAGCACCAAGTCTCCCCCGGCGCCCCATTCCTTCCCTTTTCCGAGCTTCCCCGTCACATAGGCCATGTGGTTAATGTCATCGCGGGAGTTATGTCAGGAGATATTGGGGATAGCAACCATCGGGTTTTCCTTGTCTGTGATGGTACCTCGGTGAAACCAGTCTATGTCATTCTTCCTTATCACCATACGGGGAACAAAACGCGAACCCTCATGGAAGCGGAGTATGGAGATGTCCTTGAATTCCATGAAATCCTCGTCCGATATAACCGATCTTATGATGCCTTCAATCTCCTTCTCACCGGGCGGAGCCGGGTGATTCCCCCTCCTTCATCAATGCGAAAAGCGAAAAAATCACGTTATTAGAATCCATCTCCCATTATTCTTATCTAGCAAGCCCCGATACCGGAAGTGAAGGCGACTTTCCGCAGATTCAGGAAAAAAAGGCAAATGCTATCAGTATTAATAGGGAGAACACTGTACTCTATATATAGGAGGTAACCATACCATGGCAACGGAAATACCCGTCCCTGATGGTCAGGTGACGAAAAGAGCCCTGCATTTCTTCTGGCTGACCGACTGCTCTGCGTCCATGGGGGGCAAGAAGATCGCGACCCTGAATCAGGCTATCCGGGAAGCACTGCCCCTAATCAAGAAAGCAGTAGAATCGCATCCCCAAGTGCAGATTCTAATGAGTGCTATCAAGTTCTCGGACGAAGCAGAATGGCATATCGGGCCGGACCCAGTCACCCTCGATAAATTCGTATGGAATGAGCTCTCCGCGGATGGCCTCACCGCGACGGCGAAAGCCCTGCGGATGCTTGCACAAGCCCTTTCCATTGAGAGAATGCCCCGTCGAGGATTTCCACCCGTCTGTATTCTGATCTCGGATGGTTTCTGCACCGACCCCGAAGAGGAGTATATGACCGCCATTGCCGAGTTAAACAAGATCCCATGGGGTATGAAGGCGATCCGGCTCGCTATAGCTCTCGGTGAAGAGACTGAATACAATGAAAAAGAACTCCTGAAATTCGTGAATCAGCCAACAGTCGGGCTCCTTAAGGCCCATAATGCCGAAGAGCTCCTCAATTACATCAAATGGGCTTCCACCGAGGCGACATTGAGTTCGTCACGGAGCAAGAGTAAGGACCTGAAGGATGATTCCACGAACGTGGTGCTCTCAACACCACCTCCCACCATCACCTCCAGCACAGAGCCGTTCTAGGTGCTGCCATGAATTGCTCCGGCTCCCCCCCCATCCATGGAGCTGATCTTGGTTGGGCATTCGGGTGCAGTCGCAGGGGAGCCTCCCATCTTCGGGGAGGAAAACCCTGTCAGGACGCCTACGCTCTCTGGTCAGGAACCTTTCTTTCAGCCCCTCAGCTGATTGCCGCCGTGGCGGATGGACACGGAGATCGACAGCATGACTTGAGCGAGATAGGCGCCTCCCTTGCCACTCAGGTGGCAGTGCAGGAGCTCCTCTCACCCCTCCCAAAAGATGCGCTGTTTGAATCGGACCATGCACTGGAGGAGGAATTTGCGAGGACCTTTCCCGAACGGGTAACGGAAAGCTGGCTTGTGCGGGTACAGGAGGATGCCAAATCCCGATTGGGAGAATCTTATACTGCTGTTGACCCCGAAGCCACCATTCGCCGGTATGGAACTACCCTCCTTGTGACACGGGTCTCGCCCCGCTGGATCATGTTGGCTCAGATCGGAGACGGAGATATCCTTTTTCTGAGTCTGGACGATCGGATTGTCTATCCCCTGGAGACCGAAAATGCCCTTGTGGGCCTCTCCACCTATTCGCTCGCCTCTCGAAATGCCATCTCTCTTTGGAAGACGGCAGTCCTCCCGAGGGAGGGAGGACTCCTCCTGCTTGCCACCGATGGTCTCTCGGACTCGTTTGGAGGATCCGATCATCCCGAATTTCAGCGCTTCGTGCGAAGCCTTCGGCAACGGATCGGTGAATATGGCATCGGAAAGGTCGCACATTCCCTTCCCACCTGGCTATCCCAGTACTCTGATCAAGGAAGCGGGGATGATGTTACCCTCGTACTGATGGACATCATGCCTGAAGAAGGCGGAAACAATCAAACTGTGGAAGATACGGATGGTACTCCAAATCGGTCAGAAAATTAAGGGCGAGACCCAGAATATTACTTTCACGGTCAGAAAAAAGCTGGGGGAAGGAACCCAAGGCGAGGTCTATCTTGTTGAGGGTGGGGGTGGGAAGTTTGCCTGCAAGTGGTATAAACTCGTCCAAGCCACGGGGGGACAAAAATCGGCCATTCGTGCCCTGGTGCGAAGCGGCCCTCCCCGGGGACCATCAGGGAACCGATTTATCTGGCCCCTGGACCTGGTCGCTTCACCCGGCTCCTCTCTCTTTGGCTATACCATGCGACTGATCGATATGGATCGTTTCGCCACCCTAGGAGAGGTTCAGGCCCACCTGAAACCGGTCCCTTCCTTTTCCACCCTTTGCACCATCTCCTATCAGCTCGCCAACAGCTACCGTGCTCTCCATCTGAACGGATATTGCTACCGCGATATCGCGGATGGAAACCTGATGTTTGATCCCCATACAGGTGACGTTCTTATCTGCGATAATGACAACGTGGGGGTAAACCGGCAGTCCCACAGCCAGGTATGGGGAACGATGGAATACATGGCTCCGGAACTGATACGGGGAGAGAAGGATCCTTCGACAGAAACAGACCTTCACTCTCTCGCAGTCCTCCTGTTCCATCTGTGGTGCTGGCATCACCCCCTCCATGGATCTATGGAGTTCCGGTTCCGAGTGTGGGACCTTCCAGCGAAGCGAAAGGTCTATGGGGAAGAGCCTGTTTTTATCTTTCACCCAACTGACAGCCGCAACCGTCTCCCAGAAGATCCGGACTATGCAACAGCAAAGATCCGGTGGGCATACTGTCCTCCCTCCCTCCGCGAGATGTTCACCCAGGCATTCACCATTGGTCTTGCAGACCCCAAAAGAAGGGTGACCGAGGGAGAATGGCAGCGGGAATTCTTGCAGCTCCGAGATAGTATTGTATCCTGTACACGCTGTAGCGCAGAAAATTTCGAGGAGATTGGGGTATCCGGTTCTCCCTGTTGGCACTGCAGGGCACCGATACCCCCTCACCCCAAGCTCGCAGTACGGCATTCCGCGGGAGTCCATTACCTTACTCTCACGGAAGGGGCAAAAATATTGAAACGCCATCTCTCCACTCCCTGGCAGGAAGAGGAGAAAGAGACCGTGATAGGAGAGGTTGTGCAGCACCCTCAGCAACCGGGAGTCTGGGGAATCCGTAATCTGTCCTCCCGACCCTGGAAGGCAACCACCGCCGGAGGAGAGGTGCTAGAGATTCCCCCTCAAAAGGCGGTTCCGCTAAATCCCGGTTTCCGCATCCTCATCGAAGGTGCAGAGGTGGAGATAATCCCGTGAACTGGATACCCCATGGACATGAGTGAACTGCCCCGGAAGAAGCTTACCGATATCATCCAGAAGAACGGGAAGTCACTCTGCAGAGATCCTATCCGCTGTGAGGGTCTCCTACGGGATCTGTGCCCGGGACATCCTCGAGAGATCTCAGTCATCATCGCAGCCCTTCACCAGCAGGTGGGAACAGACCTTATCTCACCACCCCATGGGATCTCACTCGAACATCACCTCCACCAACTCAGCCGGCGTATGTACGAGAATCTAGGGATCTGTGATCGCTTTGCTTGGTGGGCGGTCATTTCCTGGGCTCTAGCCCTGAGGGTGATCGATCGGGAGAGTGAGGTAAAACCTCCCCGGGAATTGGAGGATATAAAAATCTCCTTACGGGTGAAAGGAAAAGCCTCTTCTCACACCCAACCCGGAAGCCTGATCGTTGCTCCGGATGGTTCCGGCCATGTCTCCAGCATCGGAGATGCCCTGAAGAAGGCGTCTCCCCATACTCAGATCTATCTACGCCCAGGACGATATCAGGGGAATCTCACAGTGACCACACCCCTCCAGATCATCGGGGAAGGCAGGCCCTCTGAAATCGTCATCGAAGGAATCAATGGTCCCTGCCTGACCCTCGCAAACTCAGGCTGTCTCGTGCACGGGGTTACCCTCGATCAAAAGGGTGTTCCCTCTGAGTTGCCTTCCTCCGCTCTCGATATTATCCGGGGCGCCTGTGTGGTGGAAGACTGCAGGATTCTCACTCCAGGGATCGGGGTCGCAATCCGCGGAGGCAGAGCAGATCCCATCCTACGGCGATGTAGTATTCTCTCTACCGGCGAGTACGGGGTTGTAATGGAACGGGGAAAAGGCCTTGTGGAATCATGCCGTATAGAGGGCGCTGTGCGGGGAATCTCAATCCGTGGAAAAACCAGCGCTCTTTTCCGAGGATTAGCAATCCTGCATGGATATATCGGGATCGAGATACGGGACCATGGGTCGGCGATCGTGGATGCGTGTGAGATCACCGATCAGTCCTATGCCGGGATCACCATTCAAGAAAGTTCTAATCCTGAGATACGTGGATGCACTATTTCCCGCGCTCAGTTCGGAGTGGAGGTGACTGATCGCGGGAGAGGTATTCTTGATCAGTGCACCATCCAAGGATGCGCCCAAGGTGTCCTCATATCAGAACGAGGGGATCCGACTATTTGTGCCTGTACGCTCCGGCATAACCAGTTCGGTATCCGGGTCACTTCCGATGGGAGAGGAAAGATCCAGAACTCCGATATTTCTGAAAATGAATTTGCAGGGATATCCATCAAAGAAAAGGGAAACCCCGTGATTTCAGGCTGCAGGGTAACCAAGAACGGAGATATCGGTATCTGGGTGCAGAAAAGCGGACTGGGGACTCTGGAAGGAAACGACCTGCGAGGCAATCGGAAAGGAAACCTTTCTATCGATGAAGGATCGCAGGTGCATCAGCGGAAAAACCTTCTATAGAGTATCATGAACTGGCCAATTCTCAGATGAGAACCTGAATCCCACATTTTCATCGAGTGTTATAGGTTTTTACGGAAGAATTCCCGAAGAGCAAGTAGATAAATTACGACGTGGATCAGTACCATGGAAAGAGGATACTTGTGGGCATATTCAAAAAAATTTTGATGAAAAAAGGGAAGACAGAGGAAACTCCCCCACTAAAGAAGAGCAAAAAAAAGGTCGAACCAGTTTCTGGAGGAGTTGATCCGCTTGCACCCCAGGGACTCGAAGAAGAGAGTCTTTTGCCTCAAGAACGTTCTCCCCCTCAGAAAAAGATGAGTATGAATCTCAAACCGAGCTGGGAGGAGGATGAGAATGCACCTGAAAGCAGTACGCCCGATCTTCGAACCGGAAAGGAGGCCCCAATAGAATCTCACCAGAATGAGATAGAAAAGCCGGGATCAGTTCCCTTTTCGACGGCTCCCGTCAGCCCCCTTGATCTGCTAAGAATGAAGATCCGGGGAGGAGAACAGGGTCTTGCTGAAATAGAACGAGTGCTGGGGGAGAGCTCCTTCCTGTTCAAAGGACTGGAAACAAATCTTGCCCGATTGAAGATCCTTCTTGTCGAAGCGAAAATAAAACTGGCGGAGGCAGACATTAAGCTCTCAGAAGCAGAAATTGCTCCCGCCGCCTCGTTCAGTCTTCTGGAGATCGAAAGCCGGGTGTCCTTAGCTGAATCAAAGATTGGGGAGGCAGAGAGAGTTCTTGCCTCCCTCTCAGCGAATGCCCAGGGAAAAGGACATCTATCCCGCCTTAAAATCAGGATCGCGGCAATGAAGATACGCCTTGCAGAGATACAGATTGCTCTCGCAGGCATTTCCGTGTCAGAAGGCGCTACCCCGAAAGCTGATTTCCCCCTTCCGGTGCAAGCTCAGGTCATCGAATCCCCAAAGCCCACGCCATTACCGACAGAAGTGCGCCCCGAAAGAATCGTAACTCCAGAAGAGAATACCCTTCAGGACCTCTCCCCACGGGAACAGGTTGGTATCCGAGAGGAAAGGAATAAACAGGATAGGCCCCCCGAACTCCGTATCGAACCGGTTCGAATCAAGGAAAAGTCCGGTGAATCACTGACATCGCATGAGGAACAGAAGGACAAGGTAATCGTTCCGGAACTTGCATCAGGGCCTTCACCCTTTGAGTCAGGGATCAACCTGGACCGGGTGAGAATCCGAAAGGAGGAAGGGAGTACAGCAGATGACACTGCACCAGTTGTTCAGGAACGGGTGCAGATCCGCTCAGATGAAAGGGAGAGTGCTTGGGTAACTGAGGATGGATCGCTGAAGATTGTCTCCCGTGAAAAGACCGGCATGGAGACCCTCCAAGAACAGGAGAAATTCCGCATCTCTATCCATCAGCCAGAAGTGGAGAAAGCTCTAGTGATAGAGGAGCAGAACAAGCGGGGGATCGAATTGCGGAAACAAGGAAAAATCGACGAAGCTCTCGCCTGTTTTGACCGAGTCCTGGAACTTGATCCCAAAGACGATGCTGCCCTGCATAACAAGGGTGTGGCGCTACGGACCGCTGGCCGGTACGAGGAAGCCCTTGTCTGCCTTGACAAGGCTCTGGAGAGAGATCCTAATAATCAAGTTATCTGGTTCAACCGGGGATTCGTTTTAGGCAAACTGGAGCGGTACGAGGAGGCACTCAAGGCTTTCGATCGGGTGCTCTCCCTTAATTCCACTCACGGATCCAGCTGGTACAATAAAGGCAAGCTTCTCCAGAAACTGGGAAGAGTGGAAGAGGCGGAGGAACATCTGAAGAAAGCACAGGAACTGGGATACCGGTAACGAAAAAGAGATCACACAATATACCCGATTTTTAACAACAGGATATTCTGTTTTGTTGAGATATTCGACAAAGGATCGATCTCAACCGGTCATGTATTTAGGGATATATTGGGAAAACTCATCCCTCCTTATTTCCCTACTTTTTATAACAAGAAGTAACCAGATAAGTTTGAATAAATCTGTGATATTTCCGTCTTTTCGCCATCAAGGATAGAACGCTGCAATTGTGGGAAGACGCTTATTTGATACCTACAGGATTAATCCGGGCAATCACCCTTAAAAAAGTTTAAATGAGTTTAAAGATCGGGTGTTTTTCGGACTTCACATCCACTCCGATCGAACGCATCGCCTCCAGGGTGACGATATCCATGTAGGCTTGCGCGGTAATCATGGGCTCCACGTTCTCAATGGGGCCGTACATGATCAGGTTCGCACCTAGCGTGCTCGCTATCAGGTTGCAGCCGATATCGGGAGCGGACCACGCTGCCTGAATGATGCCATTCATACCACCTAGGTAGTGCTTTGACATCTGCTCGAGAAGCAGGTCTTTTCCCTTGTATCCTGCGGCGAGTTGTGAGGGAGTTTTGCTCGTCCCCTTCCAGCGCTTGAGCCAAGTCCATGCCACGGTCATGTTGTGGTAGGCACCTCCGGTGGGGTACCCGAAGATCGCCTTACAGGCAAGAATCTCCCGGTATGAGCCACCGGATCCAAGACCGAGCGGGGTTGCCGCCGTATCGAGAATCGGCCGTGTGATACCGCAATCCACTGAGATTGGGATCATGCCCTTCTTCTGCCCTGCGACGCCGCCCTCGGAAAGCACCTTCTGCCTACCGGGTACTGATGGATCCGCAGGGTTGAAGGCGAGGACGATTGACGCGTCCACATCACTGTTTTTGAGGACTTCAATCTCCTTGTCGCTGATTGACCCATTGATCGAGTTGTAGATACAACGGTGCGC
>JAJRCP010000114.1 GCA_028678885.1 Methanomicrobiales archaeon | reverse complement strand
ACCGAAAACATTACCTATAGGGGTAAGTTCAGGTATCACGGAAATTCCGATGTAATCCAGCATCTCTCGCACATTGAAATGCAGGAAAGGAAATACGGGTTTTTTCTAGGAATCCCCCCTGAGTACACAATTACCCAGTCCATGCCCTGCAGTGATGTGGTCCCTTATAATTATCATCCTAACAGCAGAGTGCCGGTATTGGCCTTCTGTATGTTAATCAAAACCACGGTGGAGACCAACCTCCCGGGCGCACCGGATCGCATAAACATATTCTTCTGTGGTGATCGGTCGCTGGATCAATTTCAGGAGAGGGGTCTCTTCATTTTTATCGTATTGTATCAACCTATTGTAATGATACTGGGCCATGATGTTCACATACGCATCTTTCGATATTTCTTCAGCAATGAATTGAAAGACCCTTTCACTGTCTGCAAGATGATGGGGAAGCACTAGATGCCGGATGATCATCCCCCGGACCGCAAGTCCATCCCTGATCAGGAGATCTCCAACCTGGCGGTGCATCTCTTTCAGGACAGCATGGTTATATTCAACGTAATTCCTTGCATGAGACAGTTCCCATGCTGCCTCATTGCGGCCATATTTGGCATCAGGCATGTAAATATCGAAAATCCCTTGGAGGAACGTTATGGTTTCCACGGAGTCATACCCCCCGCTATTGTATACAAGAGGGATCCTCAAACCCTTCGATGCAGCGATATCAATCGCTCGGATGATCGGGGATACAAAATGGGATGGCGACACGAAGTTGATATTGTGGCAACCACCTTTTTGAAGCCGGAGCATGATTTTAGCAAGGTCTGCACAGGAAATTTCATATCCAACACTGCACTGGCTTATTTCGTAGTTCTGGCAAAAGATGCAGCGCATATTACAGTTCGTAAAAAAAATCGTACCTGATCCTCTTCTTCCCACCAAGGGTTCCTCCTCCCCATAATGAGGTCCGTAGCTGGAAATGATTGGATGATCTCCGCTCCGACAAAAACCACGCTGACCTGCCCTTCTGTTCACATGACACTCTTGGGGGCAGAGTACACAATCGTGCATGATCTCCCATGCAATCTTTGCCCGCCGCAATAACTCTCCATTTTCATGAAGGGTCGGGTATCCCACCTCACATTCATCGGTATTCATACCAGACCGAAACCACCGTCTCCCAGTCGCCAAATCGCTTGATATTACCTGACATGGAATGTTCCTATTCTGTATATCTCTCTCTTCTCTGTGGAAAATCTACATTTTGTATTTACCTCGAATCATAAAGAAACCTCTTTAATACACCAGAAGGAACATGTATGAAATGGCACGGAAAGGAGGAAAATCGACACCCTCGTCCGAACCGCTTAGGTTATTCTACATTTTTTATAATCAAGAGCGGTGGGATAACTGGTTGAAAACGCTTCGGGAATCGAGTTTTGAGGTTGATCCTAGAAGTGAGGAAATGCCAGAGGGATTCCGGATGCTGGACAGTTTTTCTGAGGACATCACTGTTTCTGTCCTCAAGATCATCCGGCTCTATCAGAACAACCGGTTTGATAAAGAGGAAGCCACACGGAAACTAGAAGAAGTAGAGAGGATAGTAATGTCCAATCTCCCCCCGGATCTCGAGGATGTAATCGAGCTTCTTCAGCTCCCCAAAGCGGTACTTTTTGCTGCATGTAGGAAATATCTGGATGGATCCTATGAGAAAGATATCAAGACCTTGGTGAAAAATGGCCGTGCTCTTGAACAGGATGATATGGAACGGGCACTGGATGTTGCTGCCCAGATTGGGGCGAGTGTCATTGATGGGGCAAGCTGCTGTCGGAAATATCTGAAAGATGACCTCGAACAGCCCACCCTCTTTGACGAATGGCTTATCGAATGCGAGCGGATGAATGAGGCGATGGACTCTCTCGAAGATTTTGACGAACAGGCCGGCGAAGACGAGTGATCGCGGCGAAAGCGAAATTTCGAGGAGCTCGAAAGATTGAGAAGGCCGCAGGGTTCCGTATTCCGGATTCTGCCTTCCATCCGGCCTTCCTTGAAGCAATAACCTCGCAGGTCAATTTTAATTATCTGGATGCAACGCTGCGAAACCAAATATTACAGTTCCTGCATGATTTTCTGCGCTGTGAATGCCGAGAACGCCCCCTATGTGGATGCCCGGAGAAAAAATTTGTTACGAAAGTAATCGAGCTACGGGAAGATGGCCTTGACCATCATGAAATCAGTGCCTTCCTACTGGACGAATACAGTATAGATCTTTACCCTGCCGATATTCTGAGTTTCCTGGAAGACACGGTCCATATGCTTGAAGCCATTGAAGATATTTCCCGTCTTCAGGGGGAGAAAGCGTTGAGTCAAAAGACGGAGAAGCATATCCGCGAAATTGTCCGGTGACCAAGCCACTACAAACACTGATGGTTCATTGTCGACCATTCTAATAACGGATTTTCTATGTTATTTAACACGGTCTCTTAATCTCTCTCCGAATTAGATGAATTTGATGTCGAAAGGGTAAATTCTCTCTATTCTCTCCTCATTTCAAGAGTACTTAACTTTCTTCTATCTGATGTGAATAGTTACCTTTCATTTGTATGCAATCATGTATCCGTACGGGTAAGTTCTCAATCGATAACATATCTGCAAATATCTTCAATTGAACAATGATACCGTTTCAAGAAAAAATTGTCTCCCATTTTTCAAGTAAAGTATCGATCGAGCCAGTGAGGCCAGGGCCCTCCAAAGGAACGTACCAGATTCCGGATCTCCCGATACATCTCAGAATCAAGGCTGAAGAGGGAGGTGAAATAGACTCCTGCTCCGATAGCGACGAATCCAACAAGGATCACAATGCTTGTGATAGAAATAAGGGTGCGGAGAAGGAGCACTGCCAATCCCATTATCAGGGATGCAATAAGTATATTCCGTATCGATCTATGTTCAACCCGGACAGGAACAATGCGCCGAAGAAAGAGATATGAGAGGAATGCATTAACCCCCATTGCAAGAGTGGTCGCGATCGCAGCCCCAAAAATTCCCAGAACAGGAATCAAACCGATATTTAGAATGACGTTCATGACCGCGGATATTGTGGTCACTCGAAAGGAATCCCGAGGATGGTCAAGGGCATTAAGGCTCGTTATCTGGAGGTACATGAACACATTCACCACCTGCATAGCAAGAAGTACATACAGGGCAGTGCCTCCAGCCCGGAAAGCATCCCCATAGAGGTAGTACAGAAGCCTGTCACCAAGAAGCCAGCCGCCCGTGGCAACCGGGATCGCAAGGAAAAGGGAGTAGGTGAATGCACGGGAGATGCTCATTTGAATAAGGGACATCTCCTCCCTGGCACTCCATCTGCTGAGCTGGGGATAGAGGGCAGTCTGTAAGGCGATGGTAGTAAAGGTTGCAACTGATGTCAGCTGAAGGGTAGTTCGATAAATCCCTACGTCCGCATTTGTAAGAAAATAGCCGATCAAGACGACATCGGAGATACTGAATATAAGGTTTCCCCCCGCGGTAAGAAAAATCCAGAAAGAGAACATCAGAAGACTCTTTACGTGCCTGCGAGAGAATCGGACCAGTAAAAGGTTGGTGAACCGGAGGTACAACAGCCCACCGGTAATCATTCCCACGATGAATCCTCCTAGGAGTCCACCTAGCCCGTAACCCAGAAAGACCGCTATAACTTGGATAAGACTCCTTCCGAAGAAACTAATGAGCTCGCCTGCCTTGGCGATCCCCACCCTGCCCTGGCCATAGACACCTGCATATGTCACGCTATATAGGGATCCCGTAAGGATCGCGAGAATTAAAGGGACGAAAAGCCCGGCTCCGGTGATGTCCACGAGATAGGGCTGGGCAAGAAAGAGAACTACTACAGCGCCAGATAGAAGAATAATACGCAGGGCCAGGAATGCAGAGAAAAATGCATCTTTTTCGCTTCCCTCACTGATGCGCTTCACAGCGGCACCACCAAAACCACCATCCCCCACTAGATCGAAGATCCCGTAATATGCAAGAAACAGAAAGTACCCTCCCAGAATCGACGGCCCCAGGGCATGAGCAAAATAAAAAGTTGCCAAGTACCCAACAAAGGTTACAATAAGCATGGTGACAAGTGATATTGAGCTATGTCGTTCTATCGCCCTTGTAGACATAATTCGGGAGATATATTCAGAGAGGACACTCACCATGACAGATTGCGAGGGTAGAGATTAAATGATTTCTAAAAATTGATCTGATTTCAGACTATCCCCATTTCACTTAGCCTTCGTGGGAGATAGCGCCGGGTGACGAAGTCAAGCCCCCGTGCAGCAAAAGCCTGCTGTTCGGACTTCAGTCCCATATCCAGCTGCAGGCGTATCTGCTGGTTCCAGTATTCGGTATTGAACCGCGGATCGGTCAGCTCTGCGTTCAGCGCATCGATATCTTGCTGGGTCAGATGATCGGAAGGAAGGTTATAATCCCGGATATCGCTTGGCTGAACTCCGACAAACTGCGCCTGGGGTGTGGCGAGCAGCTCGGACATATGGGCACTCTTAATCGCACCATACGCCACACTTGCATAGATACGGTACGACCAAGGGTCTCCATCGGTGAACACAACAACAGGAAGATGGAATCTCTCATTAATCATGTGCAGGAGTCGACGGGTGGATCGGGCAGGTTGTCCTTTCAGGTGAACAAGGATGGCCCGGTGTTCCCCATCAAACCCGTTTTCGATGAGCCGAGCGTACATTCCTCCAGTCTCGATAGCAATAACAAATTTTGCATCGTGATCTAGAAACTCTACATTTTCCATATTGTTTGGGATCTGGTATCCGGCTTCGCCCACATCATCCTGACAGTGAAGTGTTCGATCGCCACGTCGGGTACTCTCCTTCAACCGGATCGGCCCATAGATACTTGCTCCATCTTCCTCCGGTCTCAGGCGGAAAGCCTCTCTCTGGACATCGGTGAGGATCTCAAGATCCTCAATAAGATAGTTGCTCTCATCCTGAGAATCAAATTTCGCTTTCTTCCATCCTTCGGTAATATAGTATAGCTCTCTTAGGGTAGAGGATCGATCTTCCTGTATCTGCTGTTTGATGAAGCCGATCACGTATGCCATTTTCAGGAGATGAATGGCGCTCTTTTCTGTGCTGGCGGTCCGGAGACTCTCTTTTCCACCATATTTCCAGACTTCACTTGATTCGTCAAATTCAATATTCAGTTTTGTCCGGGTAGGCAAGCGGATTGATGGAATATCTCCGTCCGTCATCTGATCGTACCAGGCCTGAGCAATTCCTAGTAGGCAGGTGAGTGCCCGTGCATCAAGTT
>JAJRCP010000113.1 GCA_028678885.1 Methanomicrobiales archaeon | reverse complement strand
TATTTAGACAATAATATTTATATATTTTAAGAGAATATACCATTGTATAACAATTCAGGTGATTCATATGGTAATGGATAGAGAAAAATATGGTAGGGGATGCATGCAGGTAGATGCATGGACCCTGGGGAACAGGAAGAAACTTATCTTCCTAGCAGCTTTCCTAGTACTCACGCTCTTCATCTGTGTTGCAGCTCCTGTTAGGGCTGACAAGCAGACTAATTACATTAGTATTGGGATGAGTAGCAGTGATATAGTCTGTACGACCACGAATCCTTGGACGCTCTGCCTTTCACCGGCTAATGAAACAAATATCCTGCCGGATGAAACTGATCAAATCTTTACGATCACCCTAATTCATAAGGTCGAAACCCCGAGTTGTGAAAATAAAGAGATTAATGTGACAACGACCCTTGGTACATTCCGTGAAAGTGGATTACCCTATTTCCTTGGTACGACCGATTCAGCATGTGGTTTTACTGCCACAGTAACATACAACGCACCAGGAGAAACCGTAATCACTGCAAGGAAGTCCAATCCGAAAGTTGAGGTAGAGACCAATATGACCTGGAACGGCACTGCAGCACTTCCCTTCTTCACTATGCAGGTCACTTCTGATCCCTTCCTGCTGAACGGTGAGAATGCCTCCTTTGTCATTTTGGCGAACAATACCGGAAATGTCCCGCTCAGTGCACTATCGATCACGGTGAAAGGTAGTGCTGCCCATTATGTCGGTGGTGACACGAATATGGATGGAACCTTCGATCCCGCTGAGATTTGGCAGTACGCATATTCCGCTCCCACCAGCTGGGTTCAAGGAAACACCACGTATGACATCCAGGCATCAGCATTCTATAAAACAACCTCCCTGATTAGGAACACTTCTTTCGGCTATACAGGACTTCTCATCGGAAAGCAGATCGTTCCTCAGAAGTTCAATAATACGTATCTGAGCCTGCCGTTCAATGTCACTGCCAAGATGACTGGGGAATCTTCGACATATGGTCCTTTCCAGATTCAGGTGAATGAATCGGCCAAAATCACCGTACAAAATTCTAATTGGATGTTCACCGAAACAGGTCGCGAGGTAACAGACCCATATCCTGGAAATCTGACACCTCAGGATGGGACCCTGACCTACCAGCCCGGAGATGCTACTACACTATCCTTTGTCAATACATTCCAGTATCTGCCCCTACTGATGTATGTCAATCTGACCGAACATACCGTAGAAATGAATCTAAGCGCCAATGAAACCGTCCATACATTCACTGCGATCGTAACGGATCAGTATAGTGAACCGTTTCCATACCTCGAGCTGACATTCGCCGGTGAATTCGATACCGGCCATACCGCGATCAACACATACACAAATGGAGCGGGAGTCGCAGAGGTAGATTTGAATTCGACCGTTCCCCAGCAGGTAGTAATCTATGCCTTCAGGGATGCGAATGATGACACCTATTTCAATGACACCGAGATTGGGGATTCCTGCACCATCACTTGGAATTATATCCCAACCCCCGCTTCCTTCTCTTTACAGGGTGCTTCCAATGTCACCAACTATCTCGACAATAGGGAGTTTGACCACACCTTCACCCTGATCCTTCGAGATCAGTACAATATACCTATGGAAGGGAAGACGGTCAATTATACAGTAGAGTATCAGAATGGGCAGAATCTAACCTCTTCAGCAGTGACTGATGGGAACGGGACGATCAACATCACCGTTTCCTCACAAGTCCCAGATGTGGCACATATCAATGCCTCAGTTGAGGGGATTACAGCACAGATGACCAAGACCTGGACCTATGAGATCCCACCCACTACCCTTACGTTTACAAAGACCGCGATGGATGTGAACGGAGGGCAGCTCGTAGTCGGGGATCTGATCCGGTACACCCTCACGGTCAACAATACGGGAGATGTTCCCGCTTACAATGTCATAGTGATGGATTCACTACCCGAAGGGATCACCTGCGTGGATGTGAATGGGTTAATCTGTACGAATCCCATCATGTGGGAGATCGGGAACCTTTCTCCAGGTTCATCAGAGCAGATGACGGTCAACGTAACCATCAATACCAGTGCGGCAGGGCAATCCATAATTAATAGCGGGAAAGTTTCCGGTGAGAACATCGAACCGGTCACTCCACCGCAGGTCTGCCTGGATGGCAATGCACCGGTGGGAGGAGTGTGTGCAGTGCGACCCCTGCCTCCAGAGGTTCCCCCTACCCCACCTATCCAACCTGCCTCGGAAACCGAGACTTCCCACACCGGAACTTCCCACGGATCTGTATCGGTTGGATCAATCCGGTCCTTAGTGATCTCTATACCACCTCAAGTAGGCACTACCTGTGGCGCTGATGAATACTATGTAGAGGGAAGAGGGTGCGTCCGGTGCGGTCCAAACGAGACCTTCATCAATGGAGAGTGTGTTAAGAACATCACGCCTCTCATTCCGGTTGAGATCCCACCGACACCAACGTCCGGTATCCTGAGCAGGATCCTCACTCTGCTCACCATTCCCTTCCTGTTCATCGCGCTCATCGCATTGCTTGCATACCTGCTTGCACGATGGTGGAAACAGCGAGAGGAACGGGACGTTCAAGAGCAGTACGCCGTTCCAAAGATCTGAAACCTCCCCCTTTTTTCCATTATCATAACTACTCTGGGAGACTTAGTGTGGAGGGAGACCTGAACCCTTCATTCCCTTAAATTGAAATGAATGAACTCTTCAATCCGAGGATAAGTTAGAATCGATAATATGAGAGAGACCGGTTTAACAGCGATTTTCCTTTAAACAAGGAATGTAGCATATTGATGCTATATATTTATCATAAAAACATTCTATAATCCTTTAAATTGTTTAAGTCCCGCCATGCAACGCTGACTCTCCTTCCTATTGCAAATCCCGTATCAGCAATAAAACCTGATGGAGAGCATTATTCCGCCAGTTTCCGCACCACACCCTCTTCAATCGCGGTCTTTCTGACGGCCTCAGCAACCGCCTTCGTCACTCCCCTGTCGAGAATAGGGGGAAGGATCCGATCCGCCGTGGGATCCGGAATATAGTCTGCCAGGGCATGGGCAGCGGCTACCTTCATCTTGTCAGTGATCCGGATGGCACACGCATCCAGCGCACCACGGAAGATCCCTGGAAATGCAAGGACGTTGTTGACCTGGTTGGGGAAATCACTCCTGCCCGAGCCGATGACGGCTGCACCCGCTTCCTTGGCAAGGGAGGGCATGATCTCGGGAACGGGATTTGCCATGGCAAAGACTATGGGATCGTGGGCCATCGATTCAACCATCTCTTTTGATACAATTCCTCCAATGGAAACCCCGATGAACACATCTGCGTCCATCATCGCGTCCGATAGGGTTCCTTTCCGGCCATGAGGATTTGTCTCATGTGCGAGAATGTATTTGTACTTGTTCTTCATCAGGTCCTCCCGCTTCCTGTGAATGATTCCCTGGGTGTCGCAGACAATCACCTCCCTTACTGGAACCACGGCCTTCGGATCATACCCGATGGCACGGAGAATGCGGGTGATGGCATACCCGGCAGCTCCCGCTCCTGCAATGGCGATGCGGAGATCCCGGTAGGATTTTCCTGTCACCCGGGAGGCATTGATCAGGGCGGCGAGCACCACCACTGCGGTCCCATGTTGATCGTCATGCATAACGGGAATCCCGATATCCTGAAGCTGCTCCTCAACTTCAAAACATTTAGGTGCGGCGATATCTTCCAGATTGATCCCCCCAAACACAGGGGAGATGTTCTTCACTTCGTCAATAAAGTTAGTATGGTAGCCTTCAAAGCAGATGGGGAATGCGTCGATATTCCCAAACTCTTTGAACAGCATCGCCTTGCCCTCCATTACCGGGATTGCCGCGTATCCTCCGATATTTCCAAGCCCGAGTACTGCAGAGCCGTCCGTAACGATGGCAACCGAATTGGACTTGATAGTATACTTGTACGCGAGATCCTTATTCCGCTCTATCTCGCGGCATACTTCCGCCACACCAGGAGTGTACGTGAGCGTGAGATCATGCATAGTTCTGATTGGTATCTTTGATCGGATCTCAATCTTTCCTTTATGCTCGGCATGCAAGGCAAGAGATTCTTGATGGAGATTGTACAGTAATTCCCCTTCCATGTAGAGTGATGCGCTATACAGGATGAATGAAGTTTTCTATTTTCAGAAGGAATACTATTGGAAGAGACAGATTTCTCCAAGACCTCTATTCATCTGAAGATTGGAATACGATAAAAGATCGAATCGGAAATAGCAAAGACCACGGTTCTACGGAGAGAATGACATCAGTATTCTGAATTCTATCCCAATCCACGAATGATCATCGTCCTTTAAACGATGTCCTGATGGGGAAAAACAGAGAGTTGAGAATACCTTTTTCTAAAGCCGGTTAACAGACTTTTCCAATTACCGAGGTCATTCGTTATAACGTGAGCTCATCTTTGATGTCAATGACTCCTTTCGTGAATTCTGCAGCATTAACCGCGGCTCTCCGGGCTTCCCAGGTAGGGACAATACCGGTCAGCGTTACCACACCGGCATCGACTCTGATGTCCACATCTTCTATATCGATGTTTCGCTTCCGCTCGATGGCTGCCCGGACGTCCTCAGCGATGATCTTATCGGCAATTCTCATGCTGGGAACCACGGTCAGTTTGTTCGTGATCTGGCATACGCCCCGCCCGGAACAGCTGGCATTTTCCGCTTCCCATTTCTTCCAGTAGGCATCCACCGAGCCCTCCAGAGTG
>JAJRCP010000112.1 GCA_028678885.1 Methanomicrobiales archaeon | reverse complement strand
ATCCGATGCAAACTTTTTCTTTTTAATGTGCCCACAGCCTTATTTAGGTTTTTTTACAAAAGTCGGAATGGGTTTTCCAAGTGATATGATATTATTTCAGCTTCGGATTTTAGTCTTTTTTAGACAAAACTGACTACTTCCCAAAAAATAAAGTATTGGGAGACACACCTTTAAGCCCGTTTCTGAATACGAGAACGTGATGTGAAGGATCCTCTCTCTTCTATCTCATCCTTAAGCAGGGGCAAGCACGATAAGGGGATTTATTCCTAGTAATTCATGAATGGATGGACTGGATAATGAGTAGATTTACAGCCATATCCACCTTGATCGGAGCCTGAGTTAAAAATAGGTGGTTAACGGAAATAGGAATTCTCCATAAGAGTAACTCCTCGATCTCGAAGGGTATCAATCGCCTGGTCAACGCTGTCCACCCGGAGGATTAGGATTGCAGCATCCCTTCCGCTATAGGCATAAGCATAGTCGATATTGATGCATGCCTCTCCAAGGATGCGTGCGATTTCGTAGAGCCCGCCGGGCTCGTCCCGCAAACGGACAGCGATCACATCCGTGAAGTTTACCATGAATCCCATTCCCGTCAATTTTTTATAGGCTTTTTCTGAATGGTCTACGAGAGCCCGCACCACCCCAAAGCCATCTGCTTCTGCGATACTGAAGGCGAATATATTGATTTTTTCTTCCTCTAGTGCATGGGAGATAGCGGCGAGCCTTCCTGGCCGGTTCTCCGAAAAGATCGATATCTGCTTAATCACATATTTCTTCGTCTCCATCACATTTTCCTCCTGTCAACCACTCTCTTTGCCTTCCCTTCAAACCTCGGAAGAGATCCAGGTTCAACCAGCTCCACCTCAGCGGCAACATTAAGGGCACTCCTCAGGCGGGTACCGATCAGATTTTTCACCTTCATTAGATCGGTGATCTTATCGCTGAAAGCATCCGGATGTACCTCCACCCGCACAAGCAGGGTATCTAGTTCCTCTTTTCGATCAACAACTATCTGGAAATGCTGGCCTACCTGGGGTATTCCCATCAGGGCATGCTCAATCTGAGAGGGGAAAACATTGATGCCCCGGATGATGAGCATGTCATCCACCCGCCCCTCAATGCGTGTAATACGTGGATGAGTGCGTCCACAGGAACAGGTCTCCTGTAGTATAGTCGTAATATCCCCAATGCGATACCGTACTATAGGAAGCGCCTCTTTCTGGAGCATAGTGATGGTCAGGTCACCCCGCTCTCCAGGAGAGACCGCTTCTTCTGTGCGAGGATCGATGATCTCCACGTAGGCTAGATCCCCCCAGATATGTATTCCTTTCTGTTCCGCACATTCACAGAACAGGGGGCCATAAAGTTCGCTTGTCCCATAGATGTCGTAGGCCTTCACTCCCAGCAAATCCTGGATACGATTTCTCATTCGCTCTGACCACGGCTCTGCACCTAGGATCGCAGTGCGCAGGTGGGTGTCATTCTTAATGCTCACACCGATCTTATCCGCAACTTCTCCCATGTGGAGAAGATAAGAAGGGGTGCAGGCTATCGAGGTGGCACGGAGATCCTGCATCAGCTCAATCTGCCGTTCCGTATTCCCCACACTTGTGGGTATCACCGTCGCCCCGATCCGTTCCGCACCATAATGGAGACCTAGACCTCCGGTGAAAAGCCCATAGCCATAACTCACTTGCAATACATCACCTCTTCCCAGGCCGCAGGATGTGAGGGCACGCGCAAGCGAGGTGGTCCACAAGTCGATGTCCCGTGCGGTGTACCCGACCACCGTTGGTTTTCCGGTGGTACCACTCGAGACATGATAGCGGACAAGCTCTTCCTGAGAAGCAGTAAACAACCGATCCGGGTAGTTATCCCGGAGATCGGACTTGAACATAAAAGGCAGTTTCCGTATATCGGAAAGTTCTTTGAGGTCGTCGGGATGCACTCCCTGAGAATGCATCCTTTGATAATAAAAAGGAGAGAAACTGTAGAGTCGGTAGACAAGGGTTTTTACAAGTTTGTATTGGAGACGCTCAAGCTCTTTCCGAGGCATTTCTTCAATGCGGGGGTCCCAGCTCACCATAACACACCTCTCCTATCGATCACCCGTTTTGCTTTGCCCTCAAAGCGGGGAAGGGATCCAGGCTCAACCAGTCTGATAGTGATTCTAATCCCGAGGATATCCTGAAGAGCTCCGGAGATCTTCTGTTGCACCCGAGTAAGGTCCCGAAGCTCTCCACTGAAGAAATCGCGGTTCATTTCAACCTCAATAGTCATTTCATCGAGATAATTTACACGATCAATAATAACCATGAATTGTTCACCCACCTCTGGAAGGGCACGCAGGACATGCTCGATCTGGCTGGGAAAGATATTAATTCCCCGAATCACCAGCATATCATCGGTCCTTCCAGTGATCCGTCCAATCTTTTGGCCCCGTCCGCAATTACAGACTCCTCCCATCAAGTAGGTAATGTCTCCGGTACGGAACCGGATAAGAGGCATTGCTTCTTTTACGAGCGGAGTGATAACGAGTTCTCCTCTCTCACCCTCACTCAACCGTTCTCCGGTCTTCGGGTCGATGATCTCGATATAGTAGCAGTCATGCCAGATATGTAGACCATCTTTCTCCGGACACTCAAACGCGACTCCAGGACCATACATCTCGCTCAACCCGTACGAATCATAGGCATCCAGCTTAAGGCGGCGCTGGAGTTCATTCCGCATGCTCTCGGACCAGCTCTCTGCCCCGAACATTCCAATCTTTAAAGAGGGCAGATCCACTTCCATTTCTTCGGAAACCTCTGCGATATGGAGGCCATAGCTCGGGGTGCAGTGGATTGCTGTTACCCCAAAATCCCGGATCATCTCAATCTGACGTTTGGTGTTGCCGGTCGCACTCGGGATTACGGTAAGGCCGATACGTTCTGCTCCATAGTGAAACCCCAGTCCTCCTGTGAAGAGGCCATAATTTACCATGTTCTGAAAGACATCTCCTTCGGCGAGCCCGACCATGGTCAGATTTCTCGCAATCAACTCGGACCAATGATCGAGATCATTTCTCGTGTACCCTACAACAGTGGGTTTTCCGGTCGTTCCTGAGGTGGTATGAATCCTAACCACTTTGGAGAGGGGCACCGCAAGTGATCCAAATGGATATCCTTCCTGGAGGTCT
>JAJRCP010000111.1 GCA_028678885.1 Methanomicrobiales archaeon | reverse complement strand
TGAAAGGGAGGGAGTTCGCCAGTCCCCCCTCTCCCAGCATATGAAAGAAGTCCAGGGCAAGAAGATCGCCCGCCTGCTCTCCCCGGAGTTTATAATTATTGGGGAGGTCGGTGCGGAAGAGGTTGAGGGCGCTCTCCGTGAGTCGGATGGGAATATTGCTGGTATTGTGATCGACAGGGTGGTGGATCAAAAACTCTTGGATAATTTCGCAAGCCGCGGGCTGGAATTTATCGCCGCACGCGACTTCAAAGGGATTATTAAGCGACCTTCCTCTATCAAACTTCTCCGAATAGGTTGATCTTTTCGACGATATCCTCATCCAATAATTTTTATAACCCGCTCTCCAATCTCTCAGGAGAGCACCAATGCATAAAGAAGAATTGATCTACCTCCACCAAATGTTGGTCGAGATCAAGAATTACTTTGAGACCATCGATCCCGATCTAAAGTTCGCTCAGTATTACGCTCTGAAGATCGACCCCTCTCAGGTTCACAGGAGCAAGATTGAACATAAACACGCAATTTTTGTTCTTGGATCTGAACTGGCGAATGCCATGAGGGAGGTTGAATTCTCTGCCTCTGGAAGAATATCTGCTCGGATGAAAGAGCTTGCAGATAAAGTTTTGAAAGAGATCGAATACTCACAGTAGATCGTAGACTTGCATATATCAGCAATCCTCTCGAGAACGGAAGGGCTCTGTTCTATCGATATTTTTCCTAAAACTAGGCCTTGTAATCACGAAAAAATCGTTTCTTTTACTCCTCCAGAATAAAACCTTTTGGTCCGGAAGGAGGAACTAGAATCATATGAAATACTACCCTGCCTCCCATACCGTCCTTGATGTTTATGAGGTGAACCGTGCCATCGAAGAAATATTTGCAGAGCATGGACGGGGAAAGGTCCAGATGCCTCCGAAACTCTATATTACCCTTCCGACCGGAGATTTCCGGACGATGCCCGCTTATGTCCCAGGTTTGCATATCGCCGGTGTGAAGATCGTCAATGTTCATCCCCAGAACCGCGAAAAACACCTTCCCACGGTGATGGCTCTCACGGTTATTCTGGATGAAGACACCGGTATGCCGTTGGCAATCATCAACGCGACCACTCTCACGGATATGAGGACTGGCGGAGCAGGGGGAGTGGCGGCGAAATATCTGGCGCCAACCCAATCTTCAACCCTTGGAGTTGTGGGCAGTGGAAGGCAGGCTTTAGCTCAGATAGCGGCCATTACCGCAGAATGTGATGTCCAAGAGATCCGCATCTGGAGCAAGACCCCTGCACACGCAGAAAAGCTTGCCGCTCTGTGGAAAACTCACGATGCGGTGGGAGCAACTCTGGAAAAATGCTGCAATTGTGAGATAATCGTGACTACGACTCCATCGCGATCTCCGATCATTAAAGATGAGTGGATCCATGAAGGAACACATATCAATGCGATCGGGGCAGACGCACCAGGGAAAGAGGAGCTAGATCCACAGATTCTTTTGCGATCGCGAGTCTTCGTTGATGATAAGGATCAGGCCATTCATTCAGGAGAGATTAACGTTCCTATTCGGAAGGGGTTGTTCCAGGCAGAAGACATTGCGGGGACGCTGGGAGAAGTGGTACTTGGTAGGAAAAAACGGGAATCGAACGATGAGATTACTGTCTTTGATTCCACTGGGCTCGCTATTCAGGATCTGGCCATGGCACATCTGGTCATGGAACGGGGAGAGTGGCAGGAATTGTCATTCCCGGTTCATAAATAGGACATCAAGCTTGACATGGTGAGACTGCATAAAGATTAATTACACGAAAGGATACACCCCCATGGTTTTTGGGAAGAGCCATGATCCGATAGACGACTAGTTTCCATTAGGACAATGTTTACATGAGTCTCCCAGTTTAGAAGGGAGGTCAGGGGTTTCTATGAAACGGATAGCTTCCAACGCATTACGATAGAAGAATAAACCCATTGTTACCCTCCTTTTGGTGGGATCGAGGTTTAGATCCGAGGCATTTAAAAAACTGATATTCTAGATTTTTATTTTATGGTACCGATGGATACAGGTTAATTTGCAAACCCCCAATGGGTTATAGAATAGAAGCGGAAATTCTCCTCTCATGCTTTTTTATGCTCTTGCCACACCTTTTCACGGTGGACAGGGCCGCTATTGTATGCGCAAAATGGGATGAGACGTCCATCTGGGGTTGCATAATGGATACAGCATCGCTGGACGCGCTCAAGATCATAATTATACCGATCCATGAAATGCATGATCCCAATGAAGAGCGCATTCCAGTGAAAATCCCTTAATGCATTGAAGTCCTGCAGGATGATTGTCTTGGCAAGGAGTTTCCAGAATTGTGTCACATCCCCCTGCTCGCTTTCCCGTATGGAATTGTGCAAGTTTTTTACTCCATCGAGAAGGGTGAGGTACCGATTAATGGAGCCTCCTTTCTGGAGTTGTTCAGTCATCTGTTTCATGGCTTCAAAAAATTTGTCGACGTTCAGGATGCGGTTGATGGGAACAAGCCCTTTCTCGGTGACAAAGGCATAGGTTGCTGCCCCGCAATGCTGATGTGTGGTAAACCTGATCTGGGCTTTACCGGTGTACTCCTCAACCAGATCCGATATGGCCACCACGCAGGGGACAGGATAAAAATCATCCTTCCTTATGATCCCATCTGTCTGACGTTCTATTCGCTCCACTAAGTCCGGGATGGTCACCCGTTCTTTCATGATATCGTCATCGCTTGCAGCACCGGTGAACGCAACTGGCTGAAAATTCACTCCGCGTACGGTTTTGATATTCTCTACCGCATAACGGATGATATCTCCCACTTGGTGGTCATTGCGGCCGTTGATAATGGTTGGAACAAGCATAACGCCAAGACCAACCTCTTTACAATTATCTATCGCTTTCTTATGCTGGGCGACGTGGGGATCGGTGTCCTTGGTAATCCCATCGAAATGGAGGTACAGGGTGCTGAGGCCGGACTCCTTCAGGCTTCGCACATAACTGACATCCTTCGCAATTTTGATCCCATTTGTCGCGATCTGTACCTGTTGGAAACCCATTTCCTTTGCCTTTCTGATGATATCTATCAGATCATCCCGCATGGTTGGTTCTCCACCGGCAAATTGAACTGCAGGCGCTGGAACCGGTTTTTGTGAGCGCAGGAGCTGGAGCATGGAGACGACTTCGTCATAGCTTGGCTCATAAATGTACCCGCATGCTTTCGCATTTACAAAACAGAAGTCACAGGAAAGGTTGCAGCGATTCGTGAGATCGATATTGGCCAGTAAGGTTCCTGAGAGATGCTCGTTGCAGATGCCACAGTCATTGGGACAACCAACCATTGTCCTCTCTCTTTGTGGGTTGGCAATTCCCCTGCCGAGTTCCTCGAACTGCTGGTATCTCCTGAACATCCGGGCATCGGACCAGTAGATATGACGGAATGATCCGTGTTCCGGGCAGGTACGGGTCATCCATACCTTTCCTTCCTCCTCCACAATATCCGCATCGAGGATTTTTCCGCAAACAGGGCAGAGTGTCTTTGTTTTTTTCAATAACATAACGGGCCTCGCGACGGAAATAACCCGGAATATTCCCAACTTCGATACCTTAATCTTTTCCCCGCAGGGTATAGTAAAGATATTGGCAGACGTTCTTAATATACAATTTTATCTGCAGGCGCTTCTAGCGGCGTTCTGGATTATGCTCCCAGCCTATATTCCAAATCCTGTTGCCGCAATAATTGGTGGTGGGACTCCCATCGATCTCGGGAACCGGTTTTGGGATGGAAGACGCATCTTCGGTAATGGAAAAACATATCGCGGGTTTCTCGTTGGAGTCGGAAGCGGAATAGCGGTGGGGGTTGTTCAGATTGCGATTCAGCCGGCTGTTTCTGGAGTAGGCCTTCCTTCCCATACATATCTCTCGGTATTTCTCCTCTCCTTAGGCGCTCTTAGCGGTGATCTTATCAAGAGTTTCCTCAAACGGAGAGCAGGAAAAGAACAAGGTGAACGATGGCCCGTCGCAGATCAGTATGATCTCGTCGCTGGCGGCTTCCTGTTCCTCGCCTTGTTTGATTTATCATGGTTGATCGCTACCATTGACGCGGTACGACTTTTTTGGATACTGATCCTTACTCCTGTTCTTCACCGGGTAGTGAATATCATCGGGTATGCAACGGGGATAAAAGATGTTCCCTGGTAATAACGCGCTTGATAGTGGGGGATAAAAGGGTGTGATAATCAGGAGTACTGTAAAGGATGGGACGCAGCCTAACCGCTCTTTTTCATACATTCGAATCATATTTTCACAAGCTCGATTTCGAAGGAAACTATGAAGATTAACTAACTTCCTCTGATTCTAATTGTGGGACAGAATAGAGGTGTAAATCCCGAAAAACAAGATGCTCTATCGCGGTTTCCAATGCGATCGAATTACTCCATTCACGCCAAGTTTGCTGTTGGGAACTGACCCGGTCTTTTCCATCAATATCTAGGTTCATACCTTTCTAGGGAGCCTTAAAAAGTGGGAACTCCCAATAGATCGCTATGAAGATCCTCGTGGTAGGAGGTGGAGGGAGGGAGCATGCGATATCCCGAGCTCTATCCCTCCAGGAGGGAGTCGAGATCTCCTCGGTGATGTACGGGAGAAATCCAGGCATCGCCCGCCTTGCATCGCACATCTTGATTGAAAAAGAGACAAATGTGCGCAGAATTGTAGAATTTGCCACAGGAATCCATGTGGATCTCGCGATTATCGGGCCAGAAGCCCCTCTAGAAGCGGGGATTAGCGATGCCCTTGAAGATGCGGGGATTGGATGTGCCGGACCCTCTCGTTCTGCAGCGCGACTGGAAACGGATAAAGCCTTTTGCCGAGAGATGATGCAGTCCCACGGAATTGCAGGGTGCCCACGATACCGGGTTTTTCATGATGAACAGGGAGCCATCAATTTTGTGAATGAATATACCGGGGATCTGGCTATCAAGCCAATCGGGCTCACCGGAGGGAAAGGAGTCCGGATTATAGGGGAGCAGATTGATCGTGGCCAGGCAATTGCGTATATACGCTCGCTCCATGGGCAAGTGGTTCTTGAGGAACGACTTATCGGAGAGGAGTTTACGTTGCAAGCATTTGCAGATGGACACCACCTAATTCCCATGCCCCTCGTGCAGGATCATAAAAGAGCGTTTGAAGGTGATACTGGCCCCAACACGGGGGGAATGGGTTCGTATTCGATGGGTGACCATCTTCTGCCTTTTGTCGGAATCAATGAATATGAGCAAGCACTTCAGATCATGAAGGATGCCGTGAACACACTTTATCGAGAGGGTTATCCCTTTCGGGGGATACTGTATGGTCAGTTCATGAATACCAAGGATGGTCCGAAAGTTGTGGAATTTAATGCCCGGTTTGGAGATCCCGAAGCAATGAATGTTCTCTCCATCCTCAGGAGCGATTTTGCTGAGATTCTCTGCCAGATTACGGAAGGGACACTCTCGCGTTCACGCGTGCTGTTTGATACCAAGGCAACCGTGTGCAAATACCTAGTACCACAAGGATATCCTGAAACTCCGGTTGTAAATGCTCCCCTCACAATCGGTGATTATCAGAAAGCGCTTCTCTACTATGCGAACGTGGAAGAAAAGGATGGTGTTTTATTTACTCAGTCCTCACGGACCCTTGCGTTTGTGGGCATTGGAGATACCCTTGAAGAAGCCGAAGCTTTTGCGGAATCAGGGGCTTCCTCAGTCCTCGGACACGTCCGTCATCGTAAAGATATCGGTACCCATGCCCT
>JAJRCP010000012.1 GCA_028678885.1 Methanomicrobiales archaeon | reverse complement strand
TTATATCTATGATCCAGCAAATGGGCGATCCGACGCAGAACATCCCGCATGGCATACCATTTGAGAAACTTCCTCTTTCTTGGCGATGCCCGGAGTGCAAGATTTCGGGCAGGAAAGCCGGTGTTTTCAAAAAAACTTGTTGACTGATTCTTGCTATGAAGAACACATCTTGCCAGATATTGTTCGATTTGCGTTTTTCCGAAATGGTGACGAGAAGATGGAGGAATTTCTGTTAGACTGGTACATGAACGTCTCCGGAAATCAAATCATACGATAGTTCATAATTTCTGATCGATCCAAGACAGACTCGAATATCGCGATTCAATCAATCGGATTTTCTACTCATCAGAGTCTGCGGAAAAGTACTGTTTTCCAACCATGCACAATTGCTAAAAACCTATTGATCCGATCAACCATACGGATAAAGTCCCAGTAGCAATATTGTTATCGGTGCCGGTGCCCCGTGAATGGTGAGGATATCCTCATTTACAAATCAGAGAGCGGATACCGGCTCTTGATGGTACAGAAGAAAAATACTGGTCTTTACCCGCGATGACCCTTCTCTCCTGCTTTTCGTCGTAGCTCCTCCTCGATCTCATCATAGGTGCACTGTGAGGGAAGTTTATCCAGGCGTGTTCGGAGGTAGACAGGTGCCCGTAATTTACCGTCCCTCGTAACTTCCATTGCACGGACTTCCACCACAAGTGTCGGCGAAACCCAAATCATCCGGTCAAGACGGGGAACTGGTTGAAAGGGCGATTTTTCGGTGGGGTACAGGGCGTTACGGATGACTCGGAGCTCCTCGATAGTGAACCCCGATCCCACCCGCCCGATATATATAAGACTAGTATCTCGGTACGCTCCTACTGCCAAGGCGCCAAAGAGCGGTGTCCTCCATCCCTCGCCTTGGGTAAAGCCTCCTACCACTAGATCAAACTCCACCTCTTTTTTGATCTTCACCCAGTCGCTGCTCCGAATTCCTGGCTGATAGGTAGAATCTGCCCGCTTTGCCATGACCCCCTCCAGACCCTTTGCCCTTGTGGCGCTGAAATACGTCTCCCCTTCCTCCTCCAGATAATCGGTGATCACTACCCGATTGTTCTCTTTGACGTAGCGGGCAAGTATCTCTTTTCTCTCCCGTAATGGGCGATGCATAATATTCTCCCCATCGAGAGATAGCATATCGAAAACGATGTAGGTAGCAGGATATTTCCTCGAGAGGATATCAATACGAAGCTTTCTTTGCTGTTGCTCACGCATCTGGAGAGCATGAAAATCGACCTTTCCACGAGAAAATGCTATGATCTCTCCATCCAAGATGCAGTCCGTTTTCACTGCATCATAAAGTGCGGAGATCAGTTCAGGATAGCGACCTGAGATATCGCTCATCCTCCGGTTCTGGAGAAAGACACGATTCTCTGAAACATGCGCAATGCAGCGTGTTCCGTCAAATTTAGGTTCGAAAAACCAACCCTTCTCCGTGAAGGGGCCCCCTCTCACTGCGAGCATGGGAGAGATCGGCTCCATCCTTCACCCCAGAGACTCTGCAGTCTTGCGCAATGCCTCCATGAGGCTCTTTGCCTCCCCTTTTGGCTTTTTCTGGGCAATCTGAATTGTCTCTCCTTTCTGTTTTGCCATGATTAGCTCTTCTAGCTGCTCACGATAGTGGTCGTGATATTTACCTAGGGTGAAGGGCGCACTGAGCTTCTGAACAATATCACCGGCCAGTTTCAGTTCCTCCTCTCCGGGAGCAGCAACCCGTGCAAGAGCTGGGGCGGTGCCCGGATCGAGCACTTCATCCTCGAACCGCATGGTAGTGGCCACCACCGCATTATGATAATAATGGATGAGAACAACTCTCTCCCGAGAGAACATAGTAACCATGCCTATCGCAGCCTTCTCCCGTTTCTTCATGATCTCCCGGAGAAGAGAGTAGGATTCATCCGATCGGTCCGGAACAAGGAGATATGTTTTCTCGAAATAGTGAGGATCCACCTCCAGAAAATCGATGAACGAGTCCAAGCGGATCACTTTGCCCGACTCTGGTTTGACAGCTTCAATCTCATCCTTCTTCAGAAGGACATACTCGCCCCGGGTCAATTCATATCCAAATATGATCTCGGTATCTGGAACTTCATCTCCTTGCTCACAGAACTTCTTGAAGGAGATAGGAGTTTCGCATTTCTCATGGATCATGCGGAAATGGATGGAGCGGTCACGGATGAGGGGTATCGCCTTCACCGGTATATTTACCAGTCCAAGTGAGATGGTGCCCGACCATGATGCCCGGAGTGGGGGGGCTATCTCTTCCTGTGCTTCCTCAACGGGTTGCGTTGCCTCAACCCCTTTGCTTCCTCGGGCAGTGCGTGCCATGATGAGGGAGATGCTGCAATCCTATATAATCTTGTGCGGGAAGGAGTAATATCCAGAAGATGTCCCAGGTGAGCTATGGTTAATACACTGGAGAAATATCACAGGAAACGACATTTTACCAAGACATCCGAACCGGAAGGGGGAGAAATCACACCATATAAATCCCCGATCTTTGTGCTCCAGAAACACCGAGCAACCAGGCTGCATTATGATTTTCGGCTTGAAATTGGAGGGGTCCTCAAGTCATGGGCAGTTCCGAAGGGTCCAACACTGGATCCTTTTGAAAAAAGGCTAGCAGTCCCCACCGAGGATCACCCCATCGAATATGCAGACTATGAAGGAGTAATCCCGGAAGGGGAATATGGAGCAGGAACGGTGATGGTATGGGACAAAGGAACCTTCGAACACATACCGGAGGGTGGGGAAACTCCAGAGAAAGCGGTTGAAATAGGACATATTGCATTCCGGCTGAACGGAAAAAAGCTCCATGGAGGCTTTGCCCTTATTCGTACCGGAAAGGGAGGTGAACGCTGGCTCCTGATCAAGATGAAGGATGAATTCGCAAATCAGATGTGGGATCCTGATAAGGAATCCCGCTCAGCCCTTAGTGGGAGAACCATGGATGAAATCACCAACGCGGAGGAGTAGTCTGTTTTCTCAGGGTCATTCCCTTGAATACGGACATTTCAATGCCGAGAATACCGAAGTGCATACACTCTTAAGTTACGCAAATAATAGTTTCGTGATATGACGACCGGATATCTCGTGCGCCCACTTCGGGAAGAAGATTTTCCAGCTATCAGTTTGATATCTTCAAACACTACCTGCGGGAGCGAATATCTCGTTCCGCAATGAGACAATCCTCCAGTTGCATGAAAACACGGATTTCTTGATGTTAGCGGTCTGCGATAGGTCGGCGAAAAATTCGGGCAGCAGTTCAATATAAACTGGATACAGAAAGGGGTGGAATGAATCTCGTTCGAATCGACCGGTCCTCAGGAATCCCCCTTGTCGGATGCCTGTACTTCGGGATCATTGATCGTGGAACGAACCTCCTCCAAGTCCGCCCCAGCTGCCATTGTAATCTTGCCTGTCCATTTTGTTCTGTTGATGCGGGACCCGGTTCACGTACCCGGGCGAGCCGATACGAGGTAGAATCCGAGTACCTCCTGTCGGAGCTGCAGAAAATATCGGCGTTCAAAGGTGAGGGTGTGGAGTGCCACATAGATTCACCGGGGGAACCTTTGCTCTATCCAACGTTATCCTCCCTTGTCCAGGCGATGAAACAGATCCCGCAGGTACAGGTAGTTTCGATACAAACGAATGGGACTCTTCTTACCGCTGAACTTGTCAGATCCCTGGAAAAAGCAGGTCTTGATCGCATCAATCTCTCCCTTCATGCATTGGATCCCGATCTCTCTCGGCGCCTAGCCGGGGTTCCTTGGTATGACGTCGACCAGGTAGTGGAGGCAGCACGCACTGTGGCGCAGAGTACGATCGACTTACTCATCGCTCCGGTGTACCTTCCCGGACTAAATGACGAAGAAATCCCGCGTATCATTGAACTCGCACAAGAGATAGGGGCAGGGAAAAGATGGCCATCACTGGGCATCCAGAAATTTGAGCGCTACCGACTGGGAAGATGTCCGAGGGAGGTGCAGGTCCAGACATGGGGGAAGTTTCATCAACGGTTACAGGCATGGGAACAACAGTCCGGGCTGCGGCTTATTCTCACTGCTAAGGACTTCGGGATCGAGAAACGGAAGATGCTTCCTCAGGTATACCGAAAAGGGGAACGGACCAGCGTGACGATCCAGGCACCTGGCTGGCTCTCAGGGGAGATGCTTGGGATAGGGCGGAACCGGGTAATCTCGGTGATGAATTGTTCCCGAAATGAAAGAAGCGTACGGGTGCGTATAGTGAGTGTGAAACACAACATCTATGTTGCCGTTCCTTCTTCACAGGGTTGGTAAATCATATAAATGATTACGACTTCACCCCAGATAGGGAATGACTCTCGAAGAAGATCATTACATCCGGTCGCTGAAGATTGCGATAGGGGTAACCTTCGGAATACTCGTTCTTGAGGTAATAGGCGGATTTGTTTCAGGTTCCCTCGCATTGCTGAGTGATGCCGGCCATATGCTCGTCGATGGCCTCTCCCTCGCCATCTCTCTCGGAGCCATTACTATTTCCCATCGACTGCCCTCGAAAGGTCAGACGTTCGGGTTTCATCGGGTGGAGGTGCTTGCCGCACTCGTTAATGGAGTTATCCTGTTCATCCTTTCCGGAGTGATCCTGTACGAGGTTTATCTTCGCTTCCTCAAACCTACACCAGTGAATGGAGAGATTATGTTTGTGGTAGCAGTTGTCGGGCTACTCGCAAATCTCGTAGTGGCATACGGCCTGACCGGGAGTCATGATCTGAATATCCAGGGAGCCTTTCTTCACGTGCTGGGAGATGCCCTCTCATCTCTGGCGGTGGTTACAGGTGCGCTTGTGATCTACATCACTGACCTTCTCGCAATCGATCCTATCCTCTCCGCACTCCTCGTGGTAGTAATTCTCATCTCTACCTACCGGCTAGTCCGTGAGAGTGTGGCCATTCTTTTACAGTTCACTCCAAAGGATGTGGACGTCGATTTCCTTGTGAAGGATATGGAATCAGTGAAGGGTGTGGACGGGGTCCACAACATTCATGTGTGGGCGCTCTGCTCCCATGTGAACGTTCTGGATGCCCATGTGTATACCTGCGTGCCTGACGTCACTTCCATAGAAAAGATCAAACAAGAGATCAAAATACGCCTTGAGAGATATCATATCCGCCATTCCACCTTGGAATTTGAATGTGAGAAGTGCAAGGACTGCCGGCTGGTGCAAGAGGTAGAGCACGGGCAGCACGAAGATCGCGAAAGAGAAGGTATGAACAGTCATCCGCCAGACAATTCAGTATTTTGATAGTGTCAGTGATAAAGAAATTCACCGGAGAAATGTCGTGCTGTCTCGGATTCCCATTTCCTTCTGTCTTTTTTATAAGGGGACACTTTCACGGTGTGTTAGGTAAATTCCATGAGGCCTATTCCTCCGTTTACAGTGACAGGATCTCACCGAAAGGGAAGGGCCTGAAGCAGCGATTGGGAATAGGCGTTTTGAATCCCTTC
>JAJRCP010000110.1 GCA_028678885.1 Methanomicrobiales archaeon | reverse complement strand
GAAGGGATCTTCTCTTCCGAAATTAGGTGCTCACTGCAATCCCCAGTCCCAGGATCTCCTGTTTTCCCCCAGAGACATCACGGGCTATCTTCACCAGCCCCCGTGCGGCACACCATTCATCGTAGACCGCCACTTCCATCCCCAGCAGGCGCTCAATCTCTTCAGCTACCATCCGGGCATCTGAACCTGAAAGTGCTATTCGGGCTTTCGAATTGAGGATTCGTAATGCAGCACATTCCATGGCAGCAAAGAGGGCAAGGGCCGGATTGCGTTCACTAGGAGGTAGCGTAAAGCGGACACCCGCATGCTGGAATGCCTCGTTTGCGGTGACCTCTCCGCGATCGATGAGACGGATCGCTTCCACATCGAGTGCTCCGTGGAGGGTGCCCGGGGCAAAGATACAGGCGTCTATCGCACCGGCGATGCGGAAGTTGTTCACGAGTATGGTCACGGTATTAGAGCTGATATCTGAGATGATCACATCACCTCCCAGGTCATGAACCACTTCATACGCGATCCCTACCTTTTCCGGGCTTGCCTGGTGTGAATAGACTTTGAAGCGGGGATCGGTAGGTGAATTTCGGTGAAGTCCGGGGATAACCACCGCAGGAAAGCCGCTTCTCTTGATCTCGTCATAGACCCGGGTCCCTCCTCCGATGTGCTTCCCCGCACCTTCCTGGCTCACCACACCACGATTCTTCACCCGCTCGATGGGGGTGATGCAGCTGATCGCGTCACCCATTGAATAACAGACTGCTATTCCCTCGATTGAAGAGAGGGGACCCAACCGGGATAGATCCGGATACACAAAGGTTCGTGCCTTCTCCCGGGAAAGCTTGAACTCCGCTTCCCCGTTAGAGAAGCGGATGGCAGCGGTTCCGTGGTCGATCCCGATGAACATGCTCTTTTTTACATTGGACCATCAGGAGCATAAGGGCATGGGTTATCTTTTTTTTAAACAGAGGGGAGTATTGATACGAAGGAGCGCACCAGAGTACTGCTATGTTCAGTGTGGTGACCGGAGGGTGCGGATTTATTGGTTCGCATCTAGTGGACGCTCTAATCGAACGAGGAGATCGGGTCCTTGTCATCGATAATCTCTCCACAGGTGCACAGGAAAATATCCGCACTCACCTCGCCTCCAGAGCAGTCGAGCTTCTTACTGCAGATCTCCGTGATGACGGCTGGCAGGACCGGTTCGCTGGTGCCGGTCGTATATATCATATTGCGGCGGATCCCGATGTCCGAGAGAGTGCCCACCACCCCGCCTCCCCGCTCGCAAACAATCTTGTGGCCACTGCACGCGTCCTTGAAGCCATGCGCATCCACGAGGTCCCCGAAATGATGTTCACCTCTACCTCCACCGTATATGGCGACGCAACAGTAATCCCTACTCCCGAAGACTATGCCCCTCTTGAGCCCATCTCCGTATACGGGGCGACAAAACTTGCTGCTGAAGCCCTTATCTCGGCCTACTGTCATTCCTTCGAGATGAAGGCATGGGTGTACCGGTTCGCAAATATCATCGGTGAGCGCTCAGGCCATGGAGTGATCGGGGATTTTATCCAGAAACTTCGCTCTGATCCCCGCAATCTCGAGATCCTGGGCGACGGAAGGCAGAGTAAATCCTACTTGGAAGTGCATGCCTGCGTGGATGCCATGCTATATGCGGCCGAGCATGCTGATCGCCCCTTGAATGTGCTGAATATTGGTTCCAAGGATTGGATCGATGTGCGGAGCATCGCCGACATCATCGTGCAAGAGATGGGACTTAGAGATGTCCAATATCATTTCACGGGTGGTGAACGCGGCTGGGTGGGAGATGTTCCCCGGATGCTGCTCTCTCTTGAAAAGATGAAAGAACTAGGTTGGCGACCGTCGGTAACCTCACGGGAGAGCGTGGTCATCACGACCCGTGCCCTTCTGGGGAAGTGAGATCCTGATGGTTTCAACCCTTTACATTCTTCTGCTCGGTGCGACTCCCTTTTTCGAAGCACGATATGCGATTCCCTTTGCAGTCCTCCAAGGCTTTTCACCCGGTGAAGCATTTCTCTACGGAATGATCGGCAACCTGCTGCCGGTGATCCCCCTTCTCTTGTTCCTGGATCCGGTCTCCCGTGCCCTAAGTGGCCATTCATCCCTGTTCCGTCGTTTCTTTGACTGGTTATTTACCCGCACACGGCATCATGGTGCCAGTTTTGAGCGGTGGGGCACTCTTGCTCTTTTCCTGTTTGTCGCGGTCCCTCTCCCCACCACCGGGGCCTGGAGTGGATGCGCCGCTGCATTTGTTTTTGGGATTCGGTTCCCTCCGGCACTCCTTGCCATTGCCGCCGGCACGGTTGTTGCAGCCCTAATCACTACGCTGCCCCTTCTCGGCATCACCGCGATACTGGGGGGAGTGTAATGAAATACCTCCTTCTTCTGGGAGACGGAATGGCCGATGAACCCCTCTCAGAACTCGGAGGAAAGACACCCCTCGAACACGCAAACACGCCTCACATGGACCAAGTTGCCCGCGAAGGTGTCTGTGGAATGCTCTCCACTATTCCCAGAGGGTTCGAGGCAGGCAGTGATATCGCAAACCTCTCCATCCTGGGGTACAACCCGGCACAGTACTACACCGGCCGAGGGCCTCTAGAGGCGGCAAGTATGGGGGTCGCTCTTGGCGATGGTGATGTGGCGTACCGTTGCAACCTAGTTACCGTGGAAAAGGGAATTCTCGAGGATTTCACGAGCGGGCATATCTCGAATGTTGAAGGGAAAGCATTATTTGCATCCCTCTCCGCAGCTATTGAAGAAGTTCACCTCTACCCGGGCATGAGCTACCGAAATCTCTTGGTCGCGCCGGGGGGTAACGGAGCCGCCACCGTCCCTCCTCATGATATTGTCGGCCAGGCAATCGAACCCCATCTTCCGACTGGACCCGATGGATCCCTGCTCCAGTATGTGATGGAGAAGAGCAGCCGCATCCTCCGGAATCATCCGATAAACCAGTCCAGGATACATGCCGGAAAGCTCCCTGCCACCATGATCTGGCCATGGAGCGGGGGAAAAAAGCCTCTCCTTCCGTCCTTCCAGAAAAAATACGGTCTTTTGGGAGGCATGATCTCCGCGGTCGACCTCCTGAAAGGGATAGCCCTGTACGCGGGAATGGAAGTGATCTCCGTTCCCGGAGCGACAGGTTTTCTGGACACAGACTACCAGGCTAAAGCCCGTTATGCGCTCGAGGCTCTCCACCACCTGGACTTCGTATATGTTCATATCGAGGCCCCGGACGAGGCCGCCCATATGGGAAATCTTGAAGAAAAGATCCGCGCCATCGAGGCCTTTGACGGAGTGGTGGGCACGGTCCTTGCGCATTTCGAGGGAACGATTGCCGTGCTACCCGATCATCCCACGCCTCTGCGGCTGAAGACCCATACAACCGAGGCAGTCCCCTTTGCAGTGCGGGGGAAGGGTACAAATGGCTGTGCTGGTTTCTCGGAACGGGAGGCAATAAAGGGTTCCCTGGGGAGGATGGATGCACTCGATCTCCTTCCATTCCTCTTCCAGAGCTAGTACGAAGATTTTATCACTGCACGCGGGCATCCTCGCATATACATGGGAGCATCGGATCTTTCTGCCCTCTTTGAGAGGCTCGAACGTGAGGCAGGCCCCCTTTCACCCACCCAGAGGATCCTGCTTGGTACTGATGGATCTGTCACCAGCCTCCTGGAGATCCTCACCCGCGGACCGGTAGATATCACCACCCGTGTCCAGGTGGTTCAACCAGCCGATCCATCCATTGCTACCCTGCTTGACATGGATCCAGGTGACGAAGTGAATTACCGGGTCGTAGAACTTCGGAGCCGGTCTAAGGGAGAGGCTCTCCTCTCCGCGGTCTCCCATACTCCGCTCCGACGGCTTGAACCTGCGTTCCGCTCCGACCTGATGCGGGCAGACATTCCCATCGGAAGGATCCTTCGTAACCATCGGATTGAATCCCGGCGTGAAATTCTTGATATCTTTCTAAAATCAGCGGATCGGGAACTCGCTACCACCTGTGGTATCTGCATAGGGGAACCGGTGCTCACCCGTACCTACCACATCATCCGGCAGGAGAAACCCCTTATCTTCATCCAGGAATCTTTCCCTGCTACCCGTTTCTCTGAGGATCGCAGAGTGATCGTCGAAGCGCCTTCCCGTCTTCATCTTGGATTGATCGATATGAACGGGAGTCTCGGGCGAGTGGATGGCGGGGTAGGAATCGCCCTTGCCGATCCTGCCACTCTACTGGAAGTACACTGGGCCGATGCACTGATTGTACGAGGTGGAGACCTCTCAGCACAGGAACGGGTAGGGGGGGTGGCTACCACCCTGCTTCCGATTCTTGGGAGGACAGGTGCAGAGATCATTCTCCACCGCTCTATCCCCGGTCATATGGGCCTCGGGAGTGGAACCTCGCTCTCACTTGCTACTGCGGCTGCACTATACCGACTCGCCGGAAAAAAAGACGAGGTCCGAACCCTTGCCAGGATGTCCGGTAGGGGGGGTACATCGGGTATCGGCACTGCCGCCTTTGAGAGAGGTGGTATTCTAATCGACGGCGGACATAGTTTCGGAGAGGGAAAAGAAAAGAACAGTTTTTTACCTAGTGCTGCATCTGCGGGAGTTGCTCCTGCGCCGTTGATCGTTCGTCATCCGTTCCCGGAAGACTGGAAGATCGTTCTCGCTGTGCCGGCAGGAGTTCCCGGTGCAAGCGGAGAGGAGGAGCGAAATATCTTCCGCACCGCCTGCCCGGTGCCGGAGGGGGAGGTCCAGGAGATGTGCCGGGAGGTGCTCATGCGAATGCTCCCTGGCATCGTTGAACATGACTTGGATCTCTTTGGTGCAGCCGTGAATCATATCCAGGATCTGGGTTTCAAGAAAGTGGAGATCACCCGGCAGGCACTCCTAGTTCCCCGGTTACTCGACGTGCTCCGTTCTGCCGGAGCTGCCTGTGCCGGAATGAGCTCATTTGGTCCCACGGTGTTCGCGATCACTGATACGAACAGTAATGTACTCGAAGGGG
>JAJRCP010000109.1 GCA_028678885.1 Methanomicrobiales archaeon | reverse complement strand
ATATTGAAACAACAAGAAGCTTCGGTCGTTTTACCTATATAGAGAGAACACCGAAGGTAATTGATGCGAAAACATACATCGAGGATACAATCGGGATTCAGGTGTATTATGTGGATTCCATTGATGATGTTGCGCGTTATATAGGATTGACCGTCTGATCTCCGCGATCTAGTAAAATAGCCATGAATGAACCGATAGACAAAGAGAATTAGGGGAGCTGAAAGGGGTTGCAGGAAAGAGAGGATCTATTTCGGTGATCCTCATCCTAAATTGATTTTTTGGACCGTTCAGGAATTTTTCCACCGATAGAACAAGTTTCAATTCTGATAACTTCTGCAGATGATAAACTCGTTCTTCTTGTAAGGTCTATTATGTCTACTCAGTACTCCTTTATGACGCAACAATTACTAGGGATGATGCTAGTCTCTAAAATCAGATAGACTTCTCCCAACCCTGCCCCATATCAACGAGAGGTCTTACCTCGTTCACTTCAAAGACTACCGCAGCATAAATCATCTTTGCCGCTCCCTCGCTCAAGACTTTGGCAATCTGGCTTCTGAGAGAATCCAGCTGCTGGCCTGAGGTTGCATAAGATTTCATCCGCAGATAGACCCGAATTCCCTTCCATTCCATGAGTGATTTGCCTGGCTCCATGATCATGAATACAGCATAGGAGTTATCTTTGAGGTACGAAAGAGTGCGGTTATCCCCCAGACCCATAATCACGGTTTTCTCATCGAGCATACGTGGGGAGCCAAAAACCGCAACATCGACCTTTCCGTCTTTGCTCGATGTGCTTAGAGTACCGATCCTAGGTTGTTTATTGAAATATTCCATCAATTTTGAGGACATTTTATAACCTCCCATATCACCGGATTTGCCTTATCGCTCATACCATAAAAAGTACGGTGTGAAGATCCCCCTAGTCCAAGACTACCATAAAAATTCGATACACTTCTCGACATAAAACATCATGTTGAATCATCAGAAATCATATTGGCGGATACAACGAATAATACTAGAAATACCGTGGCACTTATGATCGATTATACCTGGGATCTCTATAAAAACGGACAGAAAATGCGAAATCTACCGGTGCCTATCCGGGAGGCACTGGAATATCTGGCTGATGATACCTATGAGCTACGAGCACGAAATCGCCCATCAGTACTTGTCAGACGTTTACCTGATGGACAGTTTGTCCTTCAAGAGCAGATTCAGGAAGGCACTGAAATCCATACCGTCATCCGACATATCGTAATATCCTCTATGGACGCTGCGGACTGTGAAGAAGATTGGTAAGATATGTCTCCTGCCGCAACGTACCATAATTCCACAAGAAATATATTACATAATTCAGGAAATGGAATGTTGATCTATGATGATAACTCCAGAAAAATTTGTCAACCAGATAATTAAAAATGAAATGAAAACCACATTAGCCGAAATAAAAAAATATCGAAAGAAGTTTCTTCGTGATATCGGTGATAATCAGGAGCTCCTTTTTTCGTATCTTGAATTTGAACGGGATTTTCTAGTTGCAATGTGCATCAGGAAGGCGAAAAAACATTTTACTGAAACGAAACTGAAAAAAATGGATGTGGAAACAATTCTTGAATTTGAGCGAGAGTGTTTGCGGCTGATCCCCCAAAAAATTCAACATAAAATCTCCCTTTTGAACAAATAAAACACTCAGGATCCGGTTTTTTAAAGAACATTGCGGGAAAATCTATTCTTCCCGCACAGAAGATAACTGGCCGTCGGCGCTTCGAGACGTGAACTTTTTTTTACCAGAATCAGCGAATAGCTAGGCTCCCGTCTTTTTGTAGGGGTTTTTATGGTATAGGAACAAATCTCCCACAAATTACCATGAAAAATTCATGTACTATTGACTTACACGCAATCGCCCGATATGCGATGGAGAGGTATCATTTCTACCCTGCATTTCCAGAGTCCGTCATTCGGGAAGTGGGTACCTTACCTGAGAATATGCCACTTCAAGAAGGAGGAAACGTCAGGGACCTCCGTTCGGTTCTCTGGTCGTCAATTGATAATGCAGATTCCCTGGATCTGGATCAACTGGAATATTGTGAACTTGGTCCCAGTGAAGAGATACAAGTCAAGATCGCCATCGCAGATGTTGATCTCTATGTTTACAAAGGGTCGCATACTGACCGGCATGCGGCCCACAATGGAACATCTGTCTATACCGGTATTCAGACATTTCCCCTTTTTCCGGATCGTCTTTCAAAGAACATCTCGTCCCTTCTACCAGGTATGGATCGAATTGCCATTGTTATCGAATACACGGTTTTACCCAATGGATACGTTCGATGCGGTAACATCTACCAGGCACTGGTGTCAAATAAAGCGCAACTTATATATGAGGAAGTAGGGGACTGGTTGGAAGGAACAGCTGAAATTCCTCGAACAGTGAAGGATGTTCCAGGACTAGAAAAACAACTTCGCCTTCAGATCGTGGCATCCCAGCGATTGAAAACATACCGGGCTTCCCAGGGAGCTCTTGAACTCGATACTATCGAAGCACAGGCGATCGTGGAAGAAGGCAAGGTCAGGGACCTTGTCGTACAGAGAAAGAACTTGGAGCGATACCTGATAGAAGACTTCATGATCTCGGCAAACAGTTGCATGGTGTCCACTCTGAAGAATGCGGGCATATCCATGATACAGAGAGTCGTACGCACACCAAAAAACTGGGAGAGAATTGTAGAAACGGCTGCAATGTATGGAGAAATCCTACCCTCCGTACCCAATGCAAAGGCCCTGTCGAAATTTCTTGAGAGAAGAAAAATTGCCGATCCTGAACGGTTCCCTGACCTGTCGCTTACCATTGTGAAACTCCTCGGACCAGGTGAATACATGACACTCGAACCCGGAAAGTCACCCTATGGTCACTTCTCCCTTGCAGTTATTGATTATACTCACTCAACCGCTCCGAATCGGCGCTATGTGGATGTCATCAATCAACGGCTCCTCAAATCCATTCTCCGTGGAGAACAAAACCCCTACACGGTAGAAGAACTGACTGAAGCATCTGCATGGCTCACAGACCGAGATAAATCTGCCCAAAAGGTCGAACGTTTCACCAGAAAAGCCGCAGCAGCCGTGCTTCTAAAGGATAGGGTGGGCGAGGTGTTCGATGCTCTGGTGACCGGTGCTTCGGAGAAGGGTACGTATGTCCGGTTACTCAAACCTCCGGCCGAGGGACGAGTTATGAAGGGTGAGCAGGGCCTCCTTGTAGGACAGAAGGTTCGTGTCCGCCTGATACGAACAGATCCATGCAATGGGTATATTGATTTTGTCAGCATTGGCTGATGAGATTGTACATGATTTTATAGGGTCCCTGATGAAACAATCTCCCGAATCGAGAAGAACTCGTATTCTTTGAAAATAATAAGGTGAAATCGATGGCAACCCTAGAAGCAGGGATTCCAATTCTGAACAATCACGGGGGAACCCGTGGGATTGAAATCGCCCTCGTGGGCTATATCGGATTATTCATTCTACAGGTCATTTCCTACCTGCTTACCAATGTTCTTGTCCTGCTTGCTGGGGCACTCGATACCCTGAGTGATGTCTTCATCTCAGGTTTCCTTCTCTTGGCATTACACTACGCCCGCCGACCGACCGATCCTACGCATATGTTCGGCCAGGCACGGGCCCAGAACGTCGCAGCATTCGCTGTGGCAGTTGTGTTCATTGTCTTTGTCAGTTTCGAGATGATCCGTCAGGCGATCCCGCGATTGTTCCAGCAAGAGACGGTGGTTATGCACAATATTCCTATTGCGGTTGTTGTCACTGCCCTTGCGATTATCATTACCGTGATTCCTCTTATCGATATTCTCCGATACGGATCCCATGAAGCAGCTGTGAGAGCCCAGCTAGTCGCACTTATCGAGATGCTGCTCGCGTATATTGCTTCTCTCATAGCACTCTTCCTCGTCGAAAGAGGGTATCTGATTGCCGATCCAATCGCCTCACTAATCGTAGCCATTTTCATTGCCTTAAGCGGAATCTACCTCATCCGCGAGAATGTTCCCTATTTGATTGGAAAGTCACCTTCTGCAGACATACTCCAGAAGATCAAAGATACTGCCCATTCTGTAGACGGAGTGATAGGCATCCATGATTTAGAAGCAGAGTATGTTGGGCCAAACCCCCTTTTTATCTGACTGCACATCGAAGTGCCACGGGGGACTTTTATCGAAATAGCTGATCAGACTGCAGAGAAGGTGAAGGAAAAGATCGTTCAGGATGTTGGATGCCAGCTCTGTGTTATCCACGTTGATCCTTGGTGCCCGCATGATGTGTGCTTGGTAAGGGGGAGCTCCTGATTGCCTGCT
>JAJRCP010000011.1 GCA_028678885.1 Methanomicrobiales archaeon | reverse complement strand
TGGTATACAAAACGGGAAACATCCCGTATGGCGAAACGAGGGGTCTGGTCAGCACCAAGCCATTCTTCACTAGAAATCTTAAAATATAACTACTTCCGCCAAGCCTTGGTTCCATTTCTGATGACCGTGACCCCATCAGAGAGCTTAGCAAGAAACTCGTTCATGGACTGCAGTATCGAATCGGGGACACGTACACACTTGTTTCCAAGCCGGGTGCGGCTCAGACCATAGATAAGATGCCCCTGCCAGAGAAATCCATCTCTACGCTGATCCTCGTATTCCAAAAGTTCGTACAAATTCGCTCCCTTGTCTTCATATACAATACGACATTTCTGATTTCCGATAGCAGGAAACCAATCCGACTGCCAGGCATCCACCATCGCTATGCACCTCGATAATCGTAGGTAATACGATTATGAAAATATTCCGAAGTGAGCGCAGAGTACGATCGCGGGTGAACGAATGGTCTAACGGCTATGAATTTATTTCGGGAAGGTATCTTCGTTCAATCTGCGGTCGTTGCACGTATTCGCGAGGCCGCAAATTTCATGATCGGTCTTCAAAAGATATAAAAGAACAGAAAAACTCCTACCGGTCTCTCTATCGCAGGAATAGCTACTAATTAAGGTGAAAACCTCCGCACTACACTACAACAAGGGAAAAGGAAAACACTAAATAAGAATGTTTTTTTCATTTCGTTCTCACCAAGGCACTGGTCGAGAGTCATCCTAGAGGTGGGGGTAGTGTAAAATTACCAATACACTTTATAATCTAAAAAGCCCTCTAATGTATCGTAATACCTTAAATGGGGTAAAATATTTGTCGCCCTATGGAGTGGAATTTTATGATAATTGTACCCGATACAAGTGTGGTAATAGATGGACGTATCACCTCCATGATAAAATCCGGGGAATACAAAGGTGTCACGATAGTCATTCCGGAGCCGGTCATTGCAGAATTGGAAGCCCAAGCAAACCAGGGTCGTGAAATAGGATTTAGCGGACTTACAGAACTGCAGGAACTGCAAAAAATGGCCCAGGAAGGCCAAGTGGAGGTTAAATTCGCCGGTGAAAGACCCAATCTTGAACAGGTGAAACTTGCCAGCGGTGGAGAGATCGATGCACTAATACGGAATGTAGCGATCCAGTACCAGGCCAAATTCATCACGAGTGACATCGTCCAGGCTGAGACCGCAAAAGCGAAAGGACTGGATGTACAGTATCTGAAGCCTCAGATAGGTGATTTTACCCCCCTGGGGATCGACCAATTCTTCGACACTGATACCATCAGCGTGTACCTAAAAGAACGTGTGCCTCCGATGGTTCGAAGAGGGACAATGAAGGAAGCACGACTGGTTCGGGTTCGTGATGCACCGATGACCGAATATGAGCTCCGAACCCTCGCTCAGGAGATAGTGGAGAGAGCGAAAAGAGATCCGGATGGGTTCATCGAAGTGGAGAAGCGAGGGATCACCGTGGTTCAGATCGGGTCCCTTCGGATCTCCATCGCCCGCAGACCTTTCTCGGATGGTATGGAGATTACAGCGGTTCGTCCGGTGGGAAAAGTGACTCTTGAGGATTATCGGAAAGCTTCTCTAATCAAAAAACGGATTCTCGGTATAAAGAGGGGAGTGCTCATCGCTGGACCTCCTGGATCAGGAAAAACGACCCTCGCACAGAGCGTTGCCACCTTTCTCTCTGATCATGAGTACATCGTGAAAACCATGGAAGCACCCAGAGACCTACAGGTCCCTGACCATATAACCCAGTACGCAGCCCTAGAGGGAAGTATGGAAGGGACCGCAGATGTACTGCTACTTGTTCGTCCCGACTATGTGATATTTGATGAGCTAAGGAAATCGGACCACTTCAGAATCTTTGCTGATATGCGCCTCGCCGGCGTAGGAATGATCGGAGTGGTCCACGCTCTGGAGATATCGGACGCGATCCAGCGATTCCTGACTCGAGTGGACTTTGGCATTCTTCCCCAGGTATTAAACACCATCATCTTCGTAAACGAGGGAGAGATCACTAGGGTATATGACCTTGAGCTTGTGATCAAATCTCCAGCCGGTATGGATGATGAGCAGCACAGAAAACCGGTAATTACGGTGAAGGATCACGAGACCGGCCAGACGGTCGTAGAGGCATTCAAGTATGATCATGAGACGATTGTGATGCCCATCCCGAAGGGGGAGGAGGAGATGCAGATAGCGCCTGTCCAGAAAGAGGTTGAACGTTTCTCTTGGAAGCTCGCGGAGAAAGAGATACAGCGAGAGATCGGACGTTTCACGGATGGTTATGTAGACGTTCGCATGATCTCTGACAACAAAGCGGTCGTATATATCGACGATAAGGATGTTCCAGCAGCCATTGGAAAAGGAGGAAAGAATATCTCTGCAATCGTGAACAAACTCGGCATCGGAATCGATATCCGTCCCCGTTCTGAGCTCGAACAGGCCCCCCAGGAGGAAGTCATTTCCCTTGAGGGAGGGATCCGCATCCGGATGGATAGAAAACAGCTCGCGATAATTGCCCCAGACTATAAGGGGAAGATCGTTGATGTCTTTGCAGGGAAAGAATACCTATTCACGGCGACCGTGAACGATGATGGGGAGATCCAGTTATCCCGGAATAGCACCATCGCCCAGGAGATGATCCGTCGTTCCAGTGGGGGGGAGACAATTCGCCTCCGACCTGTATAGGTGAAAGGATGGATGGGGTAGATCAGGACAAGAAGGAACAGGACTGGCGGGACCGCTGGGATCGAGTCTTCCAAGTAGATCCAGGAGAGGGAGAGAAATACTACCTGAATGTCGCGTTCCCTTATCCCAGTGGTGCCATGCATGTGGGACATGGGCGAACCTATACAGTGCCTGATGTAATTGCCCGTTTTTGGAGAATGAGAGGAAAACAGGTTCTCTTCCCCATGGGATTCCATGTGACTGGTACCCCTGTCATCGGGATATCCAGACGGATCGCCAGGCGTGATGAAAAAACAATACGCCTGTATCGCGACCTGTACCGTGTCTCTCAGGAAGAGCTGGATCAATTCACGGATCCCATGGTGATTGTCCGGCATTTCAGCTATGAATATGAACGGGTGATGCGGCGTCTAGGACTCTCTATTGACTGGCGCAGAAGGTTCATCACTGTCGATCCGCATTACAGCAAATTCATCGAATGGCAGTACAAGCACCTTGGGGAGAAAGGATATGTTGTAAAGGGTATCCACCCAGTAAAGTACTGTCCCCAATGCGAGAGCCCAGTTGGAGACCATGATCTTCTGGAAGGAGACAAGGCAGAGATCATCCGTTTTACCCTGATAATGGTCCGGTGGAAGAATGCATTTATTCCTACCGCGACCCTCCGTCCGGAGACAATCTACGGAGTCACCAATCTCTGGATAAATCCCCGCATTCCATATGTTTCAGCAAACATCGACGGATTTCCAACTATCGTAAGCCGGGAAGCTGCGGAGAAACTGCGGATCCAAGATCACACAATCGATATCATCGAAGAGATCCCCTCAGGTACCCTCATCGGAGAACATGTGTCGCATCCTCTCTGTGGAGAGGTCCTTATCCTGCCCGCGGATTTCGTCGATCCTGACATGGGGAGTGGCATCGTGATGTCGGTCCCTGCTCACGCCCCCTTCGATTATATCGCGCTTCGGGATCTTCAAAAGCAAGGAAAATACACAGAAATTGTCCCTATCTCCCTCATCAAAGTGGAAGGTTTCGGGGAATTCCCGGCAAAAGATGCGATAGAGAGATCGGGGGTTGAGGACCAGCACGATCCCCGTATGGAGTCTAT
>JAJRCP010000108.1 GCA_028678885.1 Methanomicrobiales archaeon | reverse complement strand
TGCCCACATCGATCAGATGGGCATCGTATACCGGTGTCCCAACTCGTGTGCTGACATTCCGGTACTCCACCATGCCGTTCTCCATGAGCATCATATTAACGATCTCTCGGATGAGGGGACCGCTTAACGACTGGAGTCCCATCCGTTGGATATGCTGTTCCACCTTTCGGGCAATCGCCGTCGCCCTTTCCCCATCGATCCCCTCCTTCCCATAGAAGGTCTTCACCAGTTTTGTCTCTTCCAGGAGCTGCTGGACGATGCGCTCCCGGTCCCAATCGATGATATGCCCGTCCGAAGTCCGAACCTTGGGCATGGGAGGGATGAAAATGCCATCGAGGGTGGTCTGTTTAGTAGGTGGGGGCGAGATCACTGCCGGTCACCCGGAAAAAGGTTTGAAAGGGAGTCTTTCTGTATCTTTCCGCCCCTGAATAAATCGGCAGAGGTGAGAAATCTATCGCCTGCACGTAGTACAGGTGCTTCTCGTACAAATACCCCATGCAGGCGGAGTTCTGTGAGTGGTCCTGCAGAATCCATTTTCTCTTCCTGATACGGAATTCTCTTCTCCTTCAAGTAGTCTTTCAGCATTTCACAATTGGGGCAGTCATCTAGAGTGTAGACAGTCACCGGCGGGATCCCCTTGACCACGATATTCAACCTCCATTGCTTATATTATAGGTACGGCAACACTATTCTGTTTGATGGTGAGAATTTTTATTGCTATTGATTTGCCTTCCTCGGTCAGGAAGCAAATCAAAGAATGCCAGATTATTCTTTCAAAAACCGAGGCAAAACTGACATTTGTAAATCCTGCCTGTGCCCATATCACCCTGAAATTCATTGGAGAAGTCGATCCCTCGTTACTGGAACCCATCATCGTGGCGTTATGCACCATCCGCTTCTCGTCCTTCCCATATCAGGTGACAGGGGTTGGGGCAAATAATCTCCGATCACCCCGCGTAATCTGGGCGACGGTGCAGGATGGGGGCGCCTGCGCTCTCCTACATAGACAGCTTGAGGATGCCCTTGCAACACTGGGGATAGCCCGGGATGGGAGGGCATTCACGCCTCACACAACCCTGGCGCGGGTGAAACGCCCCCATCTCTCTCTCATTCCCGCGCTGAAGCACCTGTCCCAGAAGCACCTTGGAGAGGGAGAAGCTATAGGTATCCGGCTCAAGAAGAGTACACTTCTCCCAAGCGGTCCCCTTTATGAGGACCTTCTCGAGGTAAGAAGCATATGAGAACCTCGCTGGAACAACAGATCCTGACTCAGATCCGACCCGAGACCGAAGAGAGGGATCACATCCATGCCATCGCCCGCACTCTCGTTGCGGCCGTTGATCGGAGCGGAATTGCAGAAGGGATGGTGGTTGGGTCGGTGGCCCGGGATACCTGGCTCAGGGGAGATCGGGACCTCGATATCTTCATGCTCTTTGATCCTGCACTTTCCCGTGAGGACCTAGAAGAGAAGGGACTGGCCCTTGCACGCTCCATTGCCTCTGCCTGCGGGAAGAGTTACCGAGAAAAGTATGCTGAGCACCCTTACATCAATGCTCTCGTCAATGAAATGGATGTGGACCTCGTACCCTGTTACCGTGTCTCCAGTCCTCACGAGATTCAGAGTGCGGTGGATCGGACTCCTTTTCACACCCGCTACATCAGTGAACGGATCGGATCTCTCACCGATGACGTCCTGCTTCTCAAACAATTTGCAAAAACTGGGGGCTTTTATGGCTCTGATCAGATGACGGAGGGTTTTGCGGGATATCTCTGTGAACTCCTGGTATATAATTACGGAGGCTTTTCATCCCTTCTCGAAGCTGCAGCGACTTGGAAGAAGCATACATTCATTGATATCGAAAAGATCGCAGAGAAAGAGTTTGCAGATCCGCTCGTTGTGATAGATCCCGTGGATCCCCGAAGAAACGTAGCCGCTTCCGTATCTCTCACCCAGAAGTCGGCTTTTATTGAGATGGCAAGAGGCTACCGGGAGAGATCCTCACCCTGGTTCTTCATGCCCGTGCAAGAACCAAATCTCTCCCGTCCACAGTTCCAGGATACCCTTGTGGCGAGAGGTACTTTCCTGTACAGTATCTTCCTACGTACGCCCCCGCTAATCTCGGATATCGTGGTTCCTCAACTCCGAAAGAGCATGGCCGCGATTCAGAGACTTCTGGAGAGGAATGGGTTTGTCGTGAACCGGGCAGACTGCTGTATGCAGGAAGAGAAGAGTATAATCCTTTTTGAACTTCTCGTGGACCGGCTCCCCCAGTTGCGATGCCATTTCGGTCCACCAGTCTGGGAAAGAGAAAATGCGGAGCGGTTCCTGGAAAAAGAACGATCACTGATCTTTTCCGGGCCATTTATCGATGACGGTGCTTACGTCGTAGAGATCCCCCGACCGCATACCCATGCGGCAACACTGCTTTCATCCCCGGAACTCCTCGAGACTGCTTTGGGAAAGCACGTGAAACTTTCACTCCTAGACGGATGGACTGTCCGGGAAGGGAGTGACTGCTGGGATAAGGAATTTTCGTCCTTCCTCGGGAGATTTCTGAAGAACGAGTCACCTCTCATTCAGATTCGCAGGAGGGAAAGCGAGAAATGAGCACAGGCTTGCAGGACGAAATAATCTGGTTCCAGACGGGTGCATATTACGCTTCGGTGGGGCGGTATGAGCAGGCAATCTCCTGCTTTCACCGCGTGCGGGAAATCAACAGACAATCTGTCAGAGCCTGGATTGCCGAAGCGTACTGCCTAGACCGGCTCGATCGATCCGCGGAAGCAAACAGTGTGGTGAACAGGCACTGGGGCTGGATCCAGCGAACAGTGATGCACTCTTTACCGTGGGCAAGGCGCTCTTTCATCTAGGGCAATTTGAGGATGCTCGGAAGATCCTTGAGAATGTAGCGCAGCTGGATTTCACCCATGCGGAGGCATGGTACTTGATGGGCAACTGCGAGTACCATTCTGGCAGATATGAGCGGGCAGTGAATTGGTACAAAAAAGCAATCGAATGCGATCCCGCGTTTGTCAAGGCCTGGTACAATAAGGGAATCAATTATGCAGACCTGAGCCGGTTTGAGGATGCTGTAAGGTGTTATGATCACTGTCTACGCTACAATCCCGGATATGCGGCTATCTGGAGCAGCAAGGGAGTCAGTCTTGCAAGCCTTGGACGGTTCGAAGAGGCCATCGAATGTTTTGACCGGGCAATTGTGATCAATCCCCGCAATGTCTCCGCGTGGATGGACAAGGGAAGGGGTCTCTCCAGACTGGGCCGATCCGATCACGCAGAGGAGTGCTTTGCCACAGCCCGAGCGCTTCCCCGCCGCCATGAGCTGGCAGACATACTGTAGCTGTCATAATGGGGGCTTCGGTTAGAGACCTCCTGTCCTCGACAAAACATCGATCCTCACGGTACTAAACGTCCCCTTACTTTCCGTAGTGACCTCCTGATTGTTTCGCATTCATGCATTCATGCATCCCATCATGGATCGTGACGCCTACCAATTTTCTCCTGAAAAATGATCGTCTCCCAAAATTGCTTTTTCAAGCGATGTCTGACCGATTAAATGAAACCAAAAAATTATAATTTATCGCATCCGTTTCATCTTCTTTTCAGCCAGTCGTTTGATGGCTTTCTGGTCTACCTTGGGACCGGCCACTAGGTGTCCCGCCTGGATTGCATGATCGAGGAATCCCTCACCAACCGGCGTTCGTGAGATCAGGGTGGTATATCCGGCCTCACTCCCAACTGCGCCCGCGGAGATATCGGCGTCGAGCGCAGTGAAATCAGTACAGACTGCACAACCGGGTCTCACACATTCCGCTACCTCAGAGAGGGGCAGGTGAACAGTTGTCCCGTCACCCAGTGTGATATCCAGAGCCCCCTTCACCTCAAATTTCCGTATCTTCCAAGTCTCGATCTTCCGTTCGCGCAGGAGCTTTCCTTCTACAAGAGTCTGGTAATCGAAACATTCCGTGCAGAATAGCCCGATGACCAGCCGAATCGAACTGCGGAACGGGCGCAGGAGGGCATTATCACTTTGACGGATCCGTTTCAGGGCCTGGACTACGCACGGGACCCCTACGACGGCGATATTCCGGTATTTTTTCGTAATCACCGCCTCTTTGAGTGCCGCCATCAAAGGTACCCACCAGTTGTACCGGCTCCCGGCCTGAGTGATCAGAACAGCGGATGTGGTAATGATCGCTGATGATGGGCGGTGGGTCCATGGATCCTCGGTTACAGTAACCACTGCATCAATGTGACGGGCCTCCAGTGCATCGTATAGGAGTGCGGTGACTGCTCCTCCACTCTGCTTACCGGGAACCTCGAATCCCGCTTTCGCTGAGAGTAAGCGGATGGATTCCCCCATCAGGGGTCGGTCGGACGGTGCTGGGATCACCCGGGGGCAAACTTCGTAGCAGGCTCCGCAGGGGACTCCGTCACTTGCCTCCTTACAATATTCTGTGTGCTTTGGGTGGAAATCCCCGGGTGAAAACACAAATGCATCAGCAGGGCAGATCGCGATACAAGCTCCACAGCCGGCGCACTTTTCTTCTTCCCAGACTTCCTTCTTCAGATCCTGGTAATTCTTCGCCATTATTTCCTCACTCCCAGACATACATATTCGCAAAGGGCCGACTGGAGGAGGGTCCGATCCGGGTGAAATGGTCTGCCATGACCTTTTCACAATCGATCCCAAAATGATGGGAGAAATCCCTGATACATGGAAGAATCTTCATCCTCTCCTCTTCGCCGAATGGCTTGATAGTAGCACCAACCCCTAGGTTTCTTTCTGCCACAGATCCCCGGAGATAGATCTCTCCCCCGTGTATCCCGCTGCCGATTCCCCGCTCATCGATCGGCTTTTCCTCCCGCAATCCTAGGACAACTAGGAGGCCCCCCGCCATATATTCCCCCAGAAATGCCCGGGCACTTCCCCCAACCACGAGGACCGGGCGTTTTCTGTTGTACTCCTTCATGTGAATCCCCCCCCGGTAACCAATACTGTCCCGTACGAATATGCTTCCACCCCGCATGCTGTGTGCCACCGCATCACCGGCACCTCCGTGAATGACAATGGAACCCGCGTCCATGGTATTTCCAGGGGCATGTTCACAGTTTCCGTACACGATACAGGTGGGACCGCTCATGAACATCCCCAGGTCTCCGCCAGGCACACCATGGATGATTAGGGTCACTTTCCCTTTCAGCCCATCTGCAATAAATCGCTGACCAAGGACGTGGTCGATTTCAATTTCTTCTGCTCCACCTGCAACCGCTTCTCTGATCTGCTGGTTAAGGACCGAGTAATGCAGGTCGTGGGCATCGATATGTACCAGCGGCATTCCTACGCCCCCACGGACTTGACATCCAGAACCGAGAGAGTCCCCTCATCAAGCATATATCCACGGAGTCGGTCGCGATTACCCCGCAGGCTCTCGATGCTATTGATCCCTGCGGCACCCATCAGTTCGGAGAGCTCCATCGTCCATGCATTTATCAGGTTCGATACCAGTCGTGCTCCTTCCTCAGGATCGAGACGGGCAGCGAGATCCTCGCGCTGGGTCGCAATCCCCCAGGGGCAGAGACCACGATAACATGTCCCGCAGACCCGGCACCCCATGGCGACCAGAGCCGCAGTACCAATGTACACAGCGTCAGCACCGAGCGCTATTACTTTGGCCACGTCAGCACTACTCCGAATACCCCCACTCGCGATGAGGGAGACTTCATTCCGTATCCGCTGCTGACGGAGTTTGGCGTCGACACTTGCGACTGCAGCCTCGATCGGGATACCGACATGATCTCGGATTACTTGCGGGGCTGCCCCCGGCCCCCCGCGAAAACCTTCCAGAACCACCGCGTCCGCTGAAGAACGGGCGATCCCTGCGGCAAT
>JAJRCP010000107.1 GCA_028678885.1 Methanomicrobiales archaeon | reverse complement strand
ATACTCTTTTCTATTTGGATAACCTGAATAATTCAGGATCTTCGTTGGAATGCCGGCCATTGATGCCCGTGAAACGGCATAGGCACGAGGGTTATCGGTGATGAGGCAGACGCACTCTGCAGGAATGCGACCCGACTGGATTCCCTTAATGATTGCCTGAAAATTCGAGCCTCTTCCTGATGCGAGTACAGCGATCCGTTTCATGATCTCACGTGAATGCGGGTAGCCCCTTGCTAGAATGCTGCTTCTCTGCGATGACCAGTTTCATGCTCGCGATTCGGTTCTTCCGCATCTGTATCACAACGAAGGTGATGTCATTGTCTTCGATTTGGATGCTCTCCCCCTTCCGTGGTATATGACCCAGCTGCTCTGTGACAAGACCAGCCACCGTTTCATAGGATTCAGCGATGGGAAGGTTGAGGTTCAGCTGTTCATTCAGGTCCTCCACCCACATCCGACCTCCTATCAGGTAAACACCCTCTTCGATCTGTTGAAGTTGCGGTTCTTCCCGGTCATGCTCATCCTGGATTTCGCCAACCAGTTCTTCCAGTATGTCCTCAATCGTGACGATTCCGGAGAAGCTTCCGTATTCATCCAGGAGTACCGCCATATGTACCTTCCTGTGACGCATTTCTTTCAGGAGCTCGTCAATCTTTTTCGTCTCGGGAACAAGATAGGGCTCTTTCATGACCTCCTTCATTTGGATCCCTTCCTTTCCACGCAGAACTACCGGAAAGATATCCTTCACGTTCAGGATCCCGATGATATTATCGATCTGCTCATGATAAACTGGCAGACGGCTATAGCCAGTTTCATTGAATACCCTTATCGCCTGATCCGGAGTGTTTGTATCTTCGATCATCACCGTATCAAGACGAGGGGTCATAACCTCACGGGCAATGGTATCGCTGAATTCGAGCACGCTATACAAGAGTTCACGCTCATCCTGTTCGATTGCCCCTTCTTCTTTCCCTAGATCAATCCATCCTTTTATCTCTTCCTCGGTTATACTTGGTTTCGCAAAGGCAACCGTCAGATTTGAAGAACCACTCACCCGATCGTAGATCCAGAGAAAGGGATAAAACAGCCGGGAAAGTGTATGGATGAAAGGTGCCATGCGCAGGGCTAGGGTTTCCGTTGCTCTGACTGCGAAAATCTTTGGGCCGATCTCCCCAAATACCAACAGAAGCAGAACTACGATGAAGGTCGCAATACCCACCCCTGCATCCCCAAACGTGCTGATAGCAAGGGAGGTGGCAAGAGAGGCCGCTGCAACGTTAACGATGTTATTCCCGATAAGAATGGTGATCAAGGTGTGATCCGGCTTCTTTTTCAATGCAGCAAGGTGTTCTGCCCTTCTCTCCCCATTTTGGATGAGGGTACGGACCTTTGCCCTAGTAATTGAAATAATTGACACTTCTGAGCTGGAGAAAATTGCAGAAAAAACCAGACAGACAATAAACAAAAATATTTGTAATGCGATTGTATTCATCAGTTCCACGCCGGTACGCCTGTTCCGGCTCTATCTATCATTCCTGAGAGGATTAGAACTATGGCTGTGTGAATTAATAAAACCAGTGCTAATCCCAGTTTTCGTGCAGGAAACGGAGTTCTTTCATCAGGAGCGTGAGTCTTTCCTCAAGAGAGAGATCGTGGCTGAAATTCCGGTCCTCGATCTCCAGAGTGATATGCCCGGTATACCCATGCTCTTTCAGGGCCTGAACAAGCACTTTACCTCCCTCGGTACCATGCAAGGGAAGGTGCATCATTCCCTTTTCAGAACGGGAAAGGTGGATATTGACCAAACGTTCCCCACAGAGATCAAGGTAGCGATACACCTCATCAAAGGAGGACATAAGGGCATGGGCAGTATCCAGAGTGAAATAGAGCCAGGGTTCTGTATCCAGAAGCTCCTGTATTGATTCTGGAGTACACAAAAAAGCATTTACCGCCGGCTCCATATTTTCCATACTCACTTTCACCCGCATCCCTTTGGCCGTGGAGCGAATAACATCAAGGTAGCGCCCAAACCGTTCGTACTCCTGTCTCCCAGGGATCCGTTTCACTGTCCTCCTGCCGGGGTGCAGAGTGACCACTTCAGCTCCGACCTGTTCCGCGAGGTTTATGGATTGTGCTGCATAATCCCCCGAGATCTCTGCAACACGAGGATTGATAGAGCAGGGGTTCAAATCAAGCACAGGCGCGTGCATCGTTAGTGCAAGGCCGGGGTTCTTCCGGATACAACTCAGTAATTCCTTGACTGGGCAATTCCGGATCCAGAAATGTGGAGTTTCCAACCAGAACTCAATGCCATCAAACCCTACTTTTTCGATATTGGAAAATATTTCCTCGAGAGGGTACCCATGAAAAAACATACTTGAGACAGCGAAATGTGCCATGGTTTCTGCCCTCAAGAGGGCTCCTGGATTAATGTCTTAAATTTTAGACGGTTTTTGCCCCATAGAAATGTCGAATCCGAATGGGATAATGCTTATTATGAGAATTTTTGGGAGATATCTGAGAACCTGAGGTTCATACCTGTGAGAGTCCGTATACCCCAATACCGGATCCTCATTATGATAAGGAGAGAGGGTATTAGGGAACATTCTTAGAAAACCTGTACTGGTTTTTCCCATTTGTCTTTTCCATGTCTCTATACATTTCCGAAGAAGAACATTTGATACTCCATACCGCCTACAGTACATCTGATGACCTTTCCTTTGGCTCCAGCTACGATCGAGCCAGCGGTGAAAGAGATTTATTCCGTATTTGAGATATCGAGTATACTCAGGGAGGTGCTGGAAGACCCTCGCCTGCAGGATATATGGATTCGAGGAGAACTGACCAATTTCAAGTGCCATCATTCCGGTCATTGTTGGTTCTCCCTTACCGAACAGAGAGAGGGGAAAACCTATTGTATCGACTGTGTGATGTGGAAAACAGACCTGGCTTCCCTTACTTTCTTGCCGGAGAATGGATTGGACGTTCTTGTGTTCGGTTATGTGGACTATTACCCTCCTCAGGGAAAGACCCAGGTATATGTCCGCGATATGCGTCAGGCAGGTGAGGGAGAGAGGAATCTCCTTGTGCAGAAATGGAAGCAGGAACTGGCAGCAGAAGGTCTGTTTTCTCTGGAGAGGAAGAAACCTTTGCCCCTCTTCCCCTCTCGCATTGGTGTGGTCACGTCTCCCACTGGTGCTGTGATTGAGGATATAAAGAATGTGATTAGTCGTCGGTTTCCGGTGGAAATTATCCTATCTCCCACACCTGTCCAGGGAAATCTTGCCCATATGAGTATCGCTGAGGCGATCCGGCGAATCGATGGGCGGGTGGATGTGATCATCGTCGCAAGGGGCGGCGGATCTTTGGAAGATCTCTTTCCTTTCAACCATCCGGACGTTGTCAGGGCCGTCTCTGCTTGCACAACCCCGGTGGTGAGTGCAATTGGGCATGAAATAGATGAGACTCTCTGCGATTACGCGGCAGATAAACGTGCGCCCACTCCCTCAGCCGCAGCAGAACTGGTCGTACCAGATCGCTTTAGTCTCAGGATAGATCTCCAGGGGTTCCATAACGACCTCACCGAAGGACTAGGAAAAAAGCTCGACCAGATGAAGGGGGTGATTGAGGAGTTGGGGCTTCATCTCAATCCACGCCGCCTTCAGAGAAGAATCGGTGACCGGCGTCAGGAACTAGAGGACTTCACCGAAAGACTTATTCAGACCATGCGGGGCAGATATGAGCGGGAACGGCTCATTCTGGACCAGTTCACAGTGCAGATGGAGGCACAAAATCCCCATGCACCCCTTCGCAGAGGGTACTGTCTCATCCTTAAAGAGGGCCAGGTGGTGCGCTCCGCCAGAAGTCTGACCAAAGGTGATCTCCTCACTCTGAAAATCAAAGACGGGGAGGGTGAAGCACGGGTAGAGAAGGTGAGTTATGAAAAAGACGTACGAGCAAATGATCGATGAATTGCGGAATATTGTGCGAAAAATCGACGATAATAGCACGAGTCTTGATGAAAGTATCGCCCTGTATGAACAGGGGATCCACCTCATCAACGCGTGCGAGGAGATCCTGAACGGTGCGGAACTGAAGATTACTGAGCTCACTCGGGAATGACTGCGTTCATCTCCACAATCATATCCTCTTCTTGGCGCAAAAGGGTGATTAGGGTACGAGGAAGTGTTGCCGCCACTTGATCAGATCCAATACCGATCGTTCTCGCATCAACATAAGTGCTCCTTCTCCAGACCAGATCGGTAGGATGCGACAGAGTGATTCGGGGACTCCCCCTCGATTGAACATATGCGGTGTACGATCCGACCTGAAGAGAGGTATAGAGAAGAGCGGAATCGCGTGCAAGCAGTCGCGAGAAAGCCGGATTGAGATCGGCAGCCCCCTTGTCAGCACCCACCCCAATGATGCAATCGCCTTGGAAGGTGAGCTCCTTTTCGGTGGTTATCTCAAAAGTGGTCGAATGCGTTCCTTTGATAAGGGGATGCCCATGACAGCAGATCTTTTCAGAGGCCTTCATGATTTAATACGGAGGGTTGCCATTTGTATTCAATGAAGATTACTGTCTGGTGCCCTGTCTGTAACGGGGTGCAGGAGCACGAAATCCTCAAAAAAGGAAAGGAATCACTCGTCCGGTGTACCGGATGCGGCTACACCCATCGAATCCGTGAAGAGAAAATGCAAGGATTCTTGGTGAAGACCATTGTCAGCACTGGAGAGGCATCCCGGGTATGTTTCACCGAACTTGACAGGAGCGGGACATACCGTCTTGGGGATTCGGTGATCGCGGATTGCGGGGAGGAGGAAGAGAGCGTGGAGATCACCGGTATCGAACTGGAGAACCGCAGGGTTGAACGGGCAAAAGGACAGGATATACAGACTCTCTGGACTCGGGCAATCCAGGAGGTAATCGTAAAGATCTCCCTTCATGAGGGGAGAAGTACTACGCCCCTTTATCTTCGGATTGGTGGAGATGGGGTATTTGTTGTCGATCAGGACTATGTCGTTGAGGGGCGCCGGTTTCGCATCTCGCATATCAAACTTAGGAATGACAGATTTTTACGGAGAGCGGGAGAAAGTACCGCCGCGAAAGCAATCAAGAGAATTTACGGGTTCAGATCATAGGTTTTTCTGAAAAATGTTTCATGTTCATTCCGGTGTTCCAACACCGGGGCTTTGCTGCCCATTCATCATGATGCAAATCACGGGCATTACACGCAGTTAAAATTTGCTACTGTATTCAGGCCAGATAGTGAGGTCAGACCCTTGCATAGATCTTGAATCTATAGCCGATCTTCTCAACGACAGCTTTCATTTCTTTAAATTTCCTGTAGCCTTCTCGTCGGAAGCAGTTGATCTGGATACCCTATTAGTGAGGTAGGATTGGACGGTAAAAAAGTATGGT
>JAJRCP010000106.1 GCA_028678885.1 Methanomicrobiales archaeon | reverse complement strand
CGGAAAACAAGAGCAGAAACGATTTTACTACGGAATGATAAGTTATTTGGTATTCTCATATTGATTCACAGGAACTATCCCCCCAAATCCTGCCAGTCCAGTTGGTGTATCACCCTATGGTGAAAATGCATGAACCTCTCCCATAAATTGTTTCCCACTACTGTAGTGGGCAGTTACCCGGTGGTAAAAACCTTCGGATTCAGATCCTTCATAGATCCTCTTCATTCAGCTGTGGAACGGGCGGTGGCAGACCAGATAGAAGTGGGGATCGATATCATTTCTGATGGTCAAGTACGGGGGGACATGATCACTGCATTCATCTCGCAGCTCCCAGGCATCCACGGGCATGTAGTGGTAGGGAAAATTCTTCCTCCTTCCCAACCTATCACATTGCTCGATACCCGGTTTGCTCTCAGCCGGCATCCTCAGGTTAAAGGAATTCTCACTGGCCCCACCACGCTCTCCCACGCATTGAAAATTGGGACGCCTATGTACAGGAATCGTGAAGAACTGAGCATGGATCTTGCACAAGTACTGGCGATCGAAGCCAGGGCACTGGATAAGGCAGGAGTGACCATCCTTCAGATCGACGAACCCATCTTCTCTACTGGCATGGGGGACCTGGACGCAGGCAGAAGGGCGATTGAAATCATCACCACAGATCTGAAAGCACCAATCTCTCTCCATGTTTGTGGAGAGCTTATTGATATACTAGATGAGATTCTCGCGATCCCTGTAAACATGTTTGATTTTGAGTTTTCTGTTAGCCAGGAGAATCTGGAAGTGATCTCTGCAAAAGATCTCAAAGGGAGATTGGTTGGATTTGGGTGCATTGATACGTCTGATCCCGCAGTGGAAAGTGTCTCCACCATAGAGAAAAGACTAGAGGGGGGGATACACATTTTTGATTCTGAGCAGATGGTGATCGATCCCGATTGCGGGATGCGAATGCTCCCCCATGAAAGCGCCTACCATAAATTAAAAAATATGGTAGAGGCAAGCCGGGCGATGCGCATCAAGTATGCCAGTACTTCAGATGACCCTGCTGGTGGTGGAGAGTTCGAGACCTTTCTCGGTGATTAGGAAAGGAACAACCCGCTGGGGAATCTTCTGCCCCTTGATCTTTCGGATCCAGAATGTTCTCTCCACTTCATTTCCAAGGATTGATTCTCGAAGTTGCACAAAAATGTCCACAGCTCTCATGATGAGGAGTAATTCCTCCTCTTTATGCAGCCCTTCATAAAGAGTGAACATTACATTTGGCCCTTTATTCAGGGTCTCCTTTATATCCTTTCGAACAAAAGTAAGCACATCTTCTGCTCCATACTTCCGAATCAAGGTTGAGAGTGAATCAACGATAATGCGAGAACCCTCTTTTTTATCCCTGATATGTTCAATTTTTTTCGCTATTTTCTGTAAATCCATCTCTCCTGCTTCGATCATACCTTTTGAGGGATCCTCATCCAAAATCAAGTAGGTACCCTCTTCCTTCTCCTCGGAGGTCTCGGGCTTCCAGAATTGTTTTGCCATCAGGTCGACTCCGGAAAGTGGGTGTCCATAGACAATGATTGAAGTGCCGACAGGAAATCCGCCATCCAGGGGAAAATCAAGCCCTGTCACTCCAGTAGTACGTCTCTCTATTTTTTCCACGGTATATCATCCGTGACTTAGGGATATTTTCCCTATCCGTGATATAATTTCTGTTATCAGCCTGACAGAGAATTGAGATTTATGAGTGAAGGTCGTCCTATTCGCCATTCGAGGGCAGTGACTATGAAAGTAAGTAAGGTTAGGATGGATTGTTGAGTAATCGCAAGTTACTTGGAATAGTGCGAATATTCAGATTCTATTCGCAACTACGGTATATAAGAAACCTAATTATAGCCTGGGGTGCAAGGTACGACTTGATTTTTCCCTATTCTAACCTCTGCCCCATAGACCCAAACCTCCCTTTCTTGTGAATATCGAAATTCCTGACTTAATTCTACAACCTTTTTCGGGTTGATTCATGGATCAGAAATATCCCTTAAAAACTTGTATGAGCCACGAAATTCGATGAAAAATTGAATTAACACATCCAGTGAAATTACTGGTATTCAGGAGGTTGATCCTTCACCGGAAGCCCTCCTTTGAAGTATTCTTGGTATTTCAAGTAGGTACTGCGGAGGCGATCGTTCATCGTGGGATGTACCTTCTTCAATGCCTCCTCAAAATGCCGCAATTCAACGCCAACGGATGTATCCCTCATTGCAAACATGCCCGCTTCACGACAGATCGCATCCAAATCTGACCCCACATACCCCTCCGTTCTCATCGCGAGGGTATCGAGAATTCGATCCCGATCATTATCCTGTACATGCAGTGTACGAGTTCGGATCAGTTCGATTATCCGACGTCTTCTCTGCCCCTTCCGAAGATCTCTTCCGGTCCCTTTCTCTGCGTTCTTTCTTCTTTCTTTCAAGAGGTCAAGGTCGATTATCTGCCCTTCTTCGAATGATTCGAATAGGTGTTCGAGACTGGCCTCGTCAAGATCTGCAGTGATATGCACAAAATCCTCGATGATCGATCCTGAGATAGGCATAAAGCGGGTATGTATCTCAAGAATTCTACGGCGATCCGCTTCATTCGGTTCGCCGATATAGACTAGCCGGTCAAAGCGACCAGGGCGTAAGAGAGCGGGATCGACAATATCCGGGCGGTTTGTGGCACCCATGATAACTACACCCCGGAGCTCGAGAAGCCCATCCATTTCAGTGAGGATCTGGTTCAGTACGCTCTCTACGACGTGGGTCTCGGTAAGTGCTCCCCTGGAAGGCGCGAGTGCATCAAGTTCATCAAAAAAGATGATGGAAGGAGCCACCTGTCGAGCTTTCTTAAATACTTCACGCACCGCACGTTCGCTTTCACCGACCCATTTGGACAGAAGCTGAGGTCCTCGTACCGGAATGAAGTTCGCACCACTCTCTGTCGCTACTGCTTTTGCTATAAGGGTTTTTCCAGTACCAGGAGGTCCGTACAGAAGAACACCCTTCGGGGGCTCAATGCCGAGATCTTCGAACTGGTCACGCTTAGTAAGGGGATACTCGACCGCTTCCCGCACCTCTTGTTTCGCACTCTCGAGACCGCCTACATCGGTCCACGCGACATGCGGAACTTCAAGAAGTACTTCCCGCATTGCGCTGGGCCCCACATCCCGCAGGGCTTCGCGGAAATCTGAATATTTTACCCGCATTGATTCCAGGATCTCTGGAGGGATCTCCTCTGCTTCTAGATCGATCCGGGGAAGGTATCTACGTAATGCACGGATCGCTCCTTCCCGGGCGAGAGCAGCAAGATCTGCCCCCACATATCCATGGGTCTGTTGGGCAATCTTCAGAAGATCCACATCCTCTGCAATGGGCATCCCACGGCAGTGAATGCGAAGGATCTCGGTTCGGTCGATTTCATTAGGTACCGCGATTTCGATCTCCCGGTCGAACCTACCTGGGCGGCGGAGTGCCGGGTCTATCGCATCGACACGGTTAGTCGCTCCGATGACCACAACTTGGCCTCGTTCTTTCAACCCATCCATCATGGTGAGGAGCTGAGCAACTACCCTTCTCTCCACCTCGCCGGTAACCTCCTCCCTTCGGGGAGCAATGGAATCAAGCTCGTCGATAAAGATGATGGAGGGTGCATTCTGCTGTGCATCTTCAAAAATCTCTCGGAGGCGCTGCTCACTTTCCCCGTAATACTTGGAGATAACCTCTGGGCCCGCAATGGGAATAAAATGAGCGCCACTCTCATTTGCCACCGCTTTCGCAATCAGTGTCTTCCCTGTTCCGGGAGGTCCGTACAGAAGAACACCTTTGGGGGGTTCGATCCCAAGTTTATTAAAGAGCTCTGGATGGCGTATCGGAAGCTCTATCGTCTCCCGAACCCTCTGAAGCTCGTCTTTCAAGCCCCCGATGTCCTCGTAACTGACATGTTTTACTCCCGCGAATCCCGCGGCAGGTTTCTCACTGAATTCAACTTCAGTGTTTTTAGTGATGATCACCGCATCCTCTGGTTCCACTACCACTGCTTTGAAGGAGATTAGCTGCATAAACGGGGGCATTCCTGCATGGATGGGAACGATGTCGTTAACCGTGATGGGGAAATCAATCAGCCGGTTCATCGCATTGTTCAGGTTGATGGGCAGGTGCCGGGGTAGATCTTCAGGAGGAGCAAGCACCACCCTCTTTGCCTCGATCTCTTTCTCCACGGGGGATATCTTAACCCTGTCTCCGATGCTCACCGCCGTATTCTGACGGGTGTAGTTATCGATCCGCACCTTCATCTGGTGCCAGTCATTGATCTGAGACCGCCAAACCTTGGCAATCGTTTTTCTCTTTCCTTCGATCACAACCAGATTGCCCGGAGATAACCGGAGCTGGAGCATCGTGTCCGGGTCGAGTCGTGCCTTCCCGCGACCTTGATCGTCAGGATATGCACTATCCACTTTCAGAAAGACTTCGGGCATCATCTTAAAGGTCATATATGCAGGGATTTATAAGTACTGTGCCTATGCGTATCCTCCTCATTGATCCCTTTCACGGTGTAGCCGGCGATATGATCGTGGGTTCACTGCTTCACTTGGGCGCAGACCGTGAAAAAGTCCTCAGGGCCATACAGTCTGTGGTAGGTGAACCCGGAATACGGGAAGTGACCAGAGCCGGAATATCTGCGCTTCAGGTAGATACCCGAGCGGGAAGGGATCTACGAACCTTGTCGGAGGTACAAAATGCGATTGCATCTGCAGAAGCGTCCGTTTCCGCAAAAGAGATGGCGAGGAGGGTATTTCAGAGGCTTCATACAGCAGAAGAGCAGGTGCATGGTCCTCATCCACATTTCCATGAAGTGGGAGCCGACGATGCTGTTGCAGAAGTGTTGGCTGCCTGTGTTGCACTAGAGACTCTTAATGTGGAAGGGGTCCACATCCTTCCTATCGCGGTGGGGAAGGGCATCATAGAGACCACTCACGGAAAACTTCCAAACCCTGCACCTGCAACCGCAGAGATACTGAAAAATTCCTTCCTTGAAATATCCATGGATAATGGAATGGGAGAGCTCTGCTCCCCAACAGGTGCAGCGATCCTTGCTGAATTTAATATGCTGCGGGTCCCTCCTCCTTACCGTTTCCGGGTTTGCGCCGTGGGATATGGTTCAGGAACCCGAGAGGATCCAAAATCTCCTAATGTACTTCGCACAATGCTCCTTGAAATCGAGGAGCATGTTTCCCGTGATACGGTGGATATCCTAGAAACGAATGTGGATGATGTGACCGGAGAGATCCTCTCATATACCCTTGACCGTCTAATAAGAGCAGGCGCGAAAGATGTAAGTGCGGTTCCGCTCGTGATGAAGAAGGGAAGGCCTGGTTTCCTTGTACGAGTGATTTGCGATCCGGCCTATTCAGTTGAGCTGGCGGCCCTGATGGCGGAAGAATTGGGGACTCTTGGGATACGATGCCTCCCCTCCATTCATCGGTTCGTAGCGAACAGGTCTATGATGACGGTTACAGTCGAAATTTCAGGGCAAATCCGGAAAATTGATGTGAAATGCAGCTGGAAAGGGAAAGACCTACTCTCCATGAAACCGGAATATGAACAATGTCGTGGATGGGCTGAACTCCTTAATCTACCACTACGAGATGTAATTCGCAGGGTGGAAGATGCAGCCTGGACACAGGTCCCGCAGCAGCGGGAGCAGGAATAGCATGGATGCGGGACGGGTGAGCACCGGCTATCCGCCCCTCGATGATCTCTTAGGGGGAGGATTGGAGCGACAGACGATCACCCAAATGTATGGGGAACCAGGGTCTGGAAAGAGTACTGTCGTTCTAATTCCGGTGATCACCTGCTTGAAGGCAGAAAAAGGGGTGATCTTTTTTGATACCGAAGGTCTTTCGATAGAACGTTTCCGCCAAATCGCAGGTGAAAACGCAGAACAAATTGCAGAGAGGCTCTATCTATACGAACCCGCTGATTTCGAGCAGCAGGGAATTCAGATCGCGGAATCTGAGTTGCTCCTGAAAAAAGGGGGAATTGAACTCTATGTCATGGATTCGGCAACTGCACTCTACCGAACCGAGCTCTGGCAAACAAGGGAGGCGCAGAGAAAATTAGCCTCTCAGATGATTTATCTCATTGGTCTTGCAAGGAGATACAATATTCCTATTCTAATAACAAACCAGGTATATGTAGATCCGGATAGTGGGGAGTTCCGGCCGATGGGCGGACCGGTTCTTCAGCATCTATCCAAGGCAATCATCCGAATCGATCGCGTCAATGGCTTACGAAAAGCGTTGCTCGTCAAACACCGGTCTCTTCCGGAAGGAAAGACTCTGACATTCGAGATCAATGCAACCGGAATCAAAAAGAGATAGGAGTGTCGTACCCTTCAGTATATCGTATCTGCTTTTAAGATAAAACGTCCTTCGGGATTTATAAAGGAACTCTTTAATGATCCGTAATCGTCCATGAACCGTTGTATTACAGAAAGAACAGGGGAAAAAAATACAATTATCATCAATATCTTGAAGAGTGATAGGTAGATCCTCTCTCACCTGGACGAGAGACTCTCATACCTTTGGAATGGAATCCTTCATTGAAGCGAAAAGATCTGTGATCTTTCACAAGAAATATAGAGTCTTTCCTGATGTTATTAGATGGAAGTCTCCATCAGGAAACGGACCTCTCTCAATCATTGGGGAGCAAACGAGTGGTGCCCAGTCACGAAAATATCCCTCTTTCTGGATCATCATTAATAGGAGGGAGGGGAATGGCACTAGAGAAAAAAAAAGATCGCTTAGCAAATATTTTCCTAAGGGATATTGATGGCACCTACAAAGATTGATTCTGCCGGACCCTCTAGAACTGCATTATCTTTCAGGTAAATGATTAAAGAACCTCCAGTGGTCTCAACCTGAACAGTTTCTCCTACCATCCCCAGGCGGTGGAGAATCACCGCAGCCGCAGTGGCACCGGTACCACAGGAGAGAGTTTCATCCTCCACTCCCCTCTCGAACGTGCGGATCCGCAACGCATTATCACCGATAAGCTGGACGAAATCAACATTTGCTCCTTTAGGAAATGTCTCGTGATGCCGGATGAAGGGTCCGAGCCGTGCAATGTCCACCTTTTCCACATCATCGACTCTAATCACCGCATGGGGCACCCCGATATTGACCGCCCGCACTTCTAGACCGCTGATTGTCTCGAGATACTCTGCCTCCCCAGTCGCAGGGATATCGCTTCGGTTGAATCGGGGGGTGGGCATGTCCACTGCGGCCATAAAAATATTTTCTCGGTACTCCATCCGAACTGAGATAATACCAGCGGGCGTCTCTACTTTACAAGATTCCCGCACGTATCCCGCGTCCACCGCATATCTGACAAAGCAGCGAATGCCGTTTCCACACATCTCTGCCTCGCTCTGGTCAGGTTGAAAGAGACGCATTTTCAGATCTGCTTTATCTGATGCAGATAAGTACAACACTCCATCCCCTCCAATCCCAAACCTACGATCGCAATAGAGTGAAGCAAATTCTCCTTTCATGTCATCCGGAATGACTGCTGATCCAAATTCATCGATTAGGATGAAGTCATTCCCATTTCCCTGCAGTTTCGTGAAGAGAATATCCATGACTCATCTATCCCTCAGGTTTGTACATCCGCT
>JAJRCP010000105.1 GCA_028678885.1 Methanomicrobiales archaeon | reverse complement strand
CTTCATGATCAGGTTGTCGGCTTCCAGCTTTGCGCCGGAGATACGCCTCTCCTGCTCTACTTTTGCCTCGCTGATCATGGCCCGGTATTCTTCTTCAGTCTTTTTTATGTTCTTCAGAACCTCACTTTTCATCAAACCCCCCTCTCACGAACATACACATACATGGTGAAAAGTACCCTTATATTTGTTTTTAATTAATGTACAGGTGGCATCGGCTGAATAATTGGGAAGAAATAAGAGAGATCATTCCTTATTGTGCTTCTCTTGATAACGGGAGATATCGTACAACCGCCCCCGGTGGAATATTTTCGGCGAGAACATATCCTTCCTCTCCTTTCAAGCAGAGCCCTGCGAGCTCGTCAGAAGAGCACAGAAGGTGCTGCTCCGGATGCGTACCCCGTACGATGGTACAGCTAGTGGTCACTCTCGGAGCAACCGCCACGACAAGTTTTAGACGCTTTGTTCCGGGATGGTCCCGAGGGAGAACCACCAGTGGCGTATGGTAGGTACGGACCAGCTCCAAGAGCATGCGGGCCGGCTCATACGAGCCACCCTCGGGGGAAGAGACCACGACCAGGTCATCAGGTCGCACGCCTTGGACGAACTCCTGTTCCCTGCTCTCGATATAAAGAGAGAAAGATCGCAGTGCCCTTCCAATGAGAAGAAAAGAATGCTCACCCTCTAGGAGGAGAAGCTGGGCGGGACCCAGAGCCCACTTCATTCTTCAACGACTTCGGATGACTGGCAGCTGGGACAGACCGGCCTCTTTCCCACACCCTTGAAGCTCTCCCCGCAGGATTTGCAGCGATAATCCTTTCCTTTTATTCGCTCGTCATATTCTACATCCATGGGTCCGCCGACAGTACACATCGAGAATTTCACCTCAATTAACAGTGCATCCGTGTATATTTAACCCTAACGGAGGTCGCACAAAATAAAAGAGATATGAAATATATCCATCCCTGGAAAACGATATGGCACCTTTCATCAGAGCCAGATGACCCATTCCATTATCACGAATCAACGGTACAAACGAGTCCTGAAGGTTCCTCACACCCTCACCTCTTTCAGGCCCCGATAATCCGTTGAGCAGGTATTCGCAAGGGAGGAAGGATCAGTGAACCCACCACCCTCGATTCCTTTCCCATTCCTACAATCGAACGTAGCATGTCAAACACATTCCCCGCGTACATAGCCTGACGAACAGCTTCTCCGGGTTCGTCTCCTTCCATCCAATATGCATTCGCGAGCTCCACGGAGAAATCTCCTGAGAGAGGATTCGCGGTATGTGCACCCACGATATCGTGCACGTAGAGTGCCCGTTCTTCAAAGATATCAGATCTCTCTCCTTCCAGAATCAGATTATGGGCACCAATGGAGGGCGATCCGCCGAACCCTGAACGAACGGCACTCGCCGTACTCTCTTCGTGATAACGGTATGCGGTCTTCAGATCGTATGCAAACTGCTGTAGAACCCCATTATTGATGAAATCGATACGCCGTGCAGGAACGCCTTCTGCATCCCAATCCGTGCTTCCCAGGCCCCTGGCGAAGGGATTATCGTAAAGAGAGATGCCCAGATCCATGCACTGCTTTCCCCGCAGTTTGGCCAGTCGAGATCTTCCTGCATGCACATTTCTTCCGGAGAGAGCGGGGATGACTACCTGCCCGATTAACTGAGCACTGGCCATGGGAGAAAGGATGATCTCATGGTCACCAGTCTGGATCCCCCCTCCCAATGCCCCGTGTGCAGCAAGGAATGCTGCTTTATTCCCAATTGCAGAGGGGTGCACATCAAGAAAAGTCGAAGTATCAAACTCATACCCAGTGGAGTCTCCCTTGATGGTTTCAAGGGAAAGACTCACCCGGGTTCGGGGGGCTTGATACTCCACCCCCCTACTGTTTTCGATATCTACTTCTCCCTTAAAGAGATCTACTTCACCCCCCGTAATCCGGACCTCGGGATAGGCCTCTGCCCCCTGGAGCATACCTTCCACGAGTGGAAGGACAATGTCGGGCTCTGGAGAGACGGCCGGATCTGACGTGGAAGCCCGAGAAGGGAGTTCCCTTCTTTCGGGAAGCCCTCCCCATTCCTGAGGGGTTGCCACTTTCCCGCTTGCAATCGCTGCTTCCAGGCATTCCTTCCAACGACCCGGATCGCTTGTACTGGAAAATCCTATCTTCCCTTTTTCGAAAGTACGGATGCCCATTCCCCAGGTACGAGTGATAATAGCATTATCGATCACTCGACCTTTCAGGTGGACCGAAAGAGCTGTTCCTCCAACCGAGAAGACTTCCACTTCCTCGATCCGCTTCTCGCCGTACCTCAGGATGCGATCACTCGGATTCACTACCACCCACCACCGCATCCTGGAGGAGGAGGTAAGGTGCACCGTCGCTCACCGGTACACTCTGCCCTCCCTTGCCGCAATATCCCTGGTGCATTTTCCTCTCAGATCCAATCAAATATATTGTATGCAGGGTGCTGAGGATCTCTCCTGATAAAGAGACGTCTCTCAGCATGTCCGCGCATTCGCCCCCTTTGATCAGGTACCCGTACTCTGCATTGAAGAGAAAGACTCCTTTTCCCGGGTCGACCTGCCCCCCGCGGGATCCGATCAGTAGCACTCCATCCCGACATTCAGCAAGGATCTCTTCGAATGATGCATCGCCTTCTTCGATGAAGGTATTGCTCATCCGTACCTGGGGAATGTCACCTGACATGGCCCGAGCATGCCCGGGCGTGCCGTACCCAACCGCTGCCGCAGTTTCCCTGCTGTGCAGGTAGGCATGAACATTCCCATTCCTGATGATTTCGGTCCGGTGGACCCGTGCCCCCTCTGCATCCACAGGCTCAAATCCGAATTCCGGAAGAGTAGGATCATCAACGATGGTGAGAGTGGCATTCCCGATCTTCTCTCCTATCCTCCCTTGTAAGACGGAGTTCCCTTCTTTGATTAGATCCCCTTCGCTCGCGTGTCCCACCGCCTCATGTGCAAACACGCCTCCCAGTTCCGGATCAAGAACCACACGCTGTCTTCCCCCGCGAGCTGGAACGGCATCCAACAGTGCCACCGCCAGACAGCCTGCCTTATCCCCCTGTTCCGACTGATGCCGGAGATTAAATCCTCGAATCGTGTGATGACTTTCCCTGGCCATCTGCATCACATCTCCCCGTGCAGCAACCGCCATCACCGAAAACCCGCAGCGGGTTACCTGATAGTGTTCGTCATTACCGCTCAAGTCCAGAAATCGCACTTCCTCATTCCGCTCCATATAGGTTGCACGGGTGTTCTTTACTTCCGCACGCTTTGCCGCTTTCTCCACGGCAAGGAGGAGATGGATTTTTTCCTCAATGTCTACGTTCACTGGATCCTCTGTCAACGGAGGAACCGGGAGGCCCCCGTACTCCACGGGTGCAAGCGTAATCTCCTCCTGGGTCATTAGGGCAAGAGCGGATGCTTCCTCGATCGCATGTTCCATGTTTCCCGCATCCGGATCGAAGGAATCGAGAATGACCACGCCCCATCCCTTCGGACCGAGAGCCCGGATCACAGTTTCATCAAAAAAAGAAGTCCCGGTGGATTCTACCACACCATTATCCACATCAATATGAGTCTGGTACCCTTTTACCTGGCGGAGGTCATGGTACCTCTCCGGCATGGAGGATTACACCGCGGGATTGTGGAGAGGAGTATCCAGAATCTTTACCGTCCTCTGGGCGGCGATATTTTTTAATTTTGTGAGGAATCCTTCCCTGTTTTCCGGTACTAGGGCATGAGTGAGCACATCCTCAATGGTGTCCACGGCAGAGATCTCCATAATCTTCCGGTACTGATCCTCGATCAGGACATCGGCCATGTTGGCACTGGGGATAAGCACCTTCCGTATCCCCGCCTTTGCGGCTGCCTCAATCTTATATGTGACTCCCCCTACCGGAAGGACATCCCCGCGAACCGAGAGAGAGCCGGTCATGGCCAGGTCCTGATGGACGGGGATACCCTCAATTGCACTGATCACGGCTGTGGCGACGCTGATGGAGGCAGAATCCCCATCTACACCACCGTATGTTCCAATGAACTGAATATGGATATCCATGTTCTTGATATCCCTTCCGGTGAACTTTTTGATGATTGCAGAGACGTTTTTGATCGATTCCTGGGCGATCTCTTTCAGCATGCCAGTGGCGATGACCGTACCGGTGGCGCCCTGGGTCGGGGTAACCTCAGCCACAATGGGGAGTACGGATCCAGAATCCGTGCCCATTACCGCGAGCCCGTTCACCCGACCTACCCGAGTCCCTTCAACCACCGTGAGTTCATAATCTCGGCTGCGGCGGATATAATCATCGGACACCTGTTCCTCAATGGAGCGAGCCATCGCTTTCGCTGCGAGGACATGCGCTGACGTGGTGATATTCTGTCCCTGCTGCCGGGCAACATCGCCCGCCACCCGGATCAATCCGCCGATATCACGTAGTTTCAGAGTGAGGTGACCTTTGCGATTAGAGCGGCGCCGTGCCTCGCGGATAAGCTCTTCAATCGCAGAACGATCAAAGTGGGGAATCTTACCATCGTTCTTGACTTCCTGCGCAATAAACCGGATGAACTTCCTGCGGTTCTCTGGTGTGTCCTCCATGGTTTCCTTCATATACACTTCATACCCGTACCCGCGGATACGGGACCGAAGCGCTGGATGCATCCCCTCGATCGCATCCAGGTTACCCGCGGCGATCATCACAAATTTACAAGGAACCGGCTCTGTCCGCACCATCGCCCCGCTCGATCGTTCGCTCTGCCCGGTGATGGGGAACTCTCCTTCCTGCAGAGCAGTGAGAAGGTTCTGCTGGGAGTGAGGAGTGAGCATATTGATTTCGTCGATGAACAATACCCCCTTGTGTGCACGGTGGATCGCACCGGCCTCCACCCGGTCATGGGATGGGGTTTCGAGCCCTCCACTCTGAAAAGGATCATGACGTACATCCCCGAGCAGTGCTCCTGCATGAGAACCCGTGGCGTCAACAAAGGGCGCGACTGATATACCGTCGTTGGACACCAGCAGTTTGGGAACCATCATCTCTTCCTTTGGCGTGGAGTAGCGGAGCGCCATGAAGACGAAGGCTGCTGCAATGATTCCGAGCAGCCACTGGAAAGTGATAAAGGCATATCCTACAATACCGATAAGCAGGAGCATCAGAAGCGTGTTCCGCATCTGGATACGCTTCCGTGCTTCCGTCTTATGCGCGACCACTATCTGCTTGCCCCGGCTGGCAGGAACCACCCGAATGATTGGGTTATTGTTATCCTCTGAGTTGGGATACACGAGGATGTCCTGCAGCTCTTCTTTGGGAAGGAGCTCTGCCATAGCCTTTGCAAGCATGGACTTGCCTGTACCCGGGCTTCCGATCATCATGACATGCCTCCGTTGAATGGCTGCTTTCCGGATCACCTCGACGGCATGTTCCTGTCCGATGACCTGATCTATCAGTCGCTGAGGCACCTCAATCTGTGATGATGTCTCCAGGTCGAACCCGGCCAGAACATCCTCTTCGTTATTGAGTTCCTCGTTTTCTTGTTCCATTACTTGATTTACCTCTTTTCACAGGTGCGTGAATTTAGACTTTATCTCCATGATGGGTACGCGGAACCATCTGATTACCAGGAAATCATTCCCAAGCATCGAGCAAAGTTGATTATTATTTATAGTCGGTTCAATTCAAATAGTTTTTAGTTTAGACAAATGTGTCCCTATCCGTCGTTGCGACGGAAGAAAATGACTGGGATCTACCGCATCCCCGGAATAAACTGGTTTGGATACCTTTTTTATTTTGTCTTCTGAATCTCTCTTCATGATTCCATCCTCAGGTTGTATCGGAAGCGAGATAGGGAGACAACTAACTCTGAATAATGGTACCATCGATTTTCGCTGAGGGGGTGATTTGGATGAAGGTT